>NZ_JBHXTQ010000036.1:66145-75340 GCF_042677305.1 Kitasatospora sp. NPDC127121
AGATACACACCCCCTAAATCGCCGCCCGCGTCTTTTGTGTAAAAGACACAGAGGGGGGGGCCGGCGGCGCCCCGCGGCGGGCCCCGGCGGGGCGCCGGGGGGGGCGCCCCGCCCGGCGGGTCGGCCAGGCTCGGGGGAGCCGGGCCGACGAGTCAGCCGTCCGAGGCGTCGAGAACGCCGGACGTGCTGGAGGGATCGAACGGGTCGATCGCTCAGGCGGCGGCGTTGGTGAGGATGTAGTTCACCGCGTCGCCGACGGTCTTCAGGTTCTTGACCTCGTCGTCCGGGATCTTGACGTCGAAGCGCTCCTCGGCGGCCACGACGACCTCGACCATGGACAGCGAGTCGACGTCCAGGTCGTCCGTGAAGGACTTCTCGAGCTCGACGTCCTCGGTCGGGATACCGGCGATCTCGTTGACGATCTCGGCGAGACCTTCCAGAACCTCGTCCTTGGTAGCCATACTGGCTGCTCCTCTTCGGTGTTGAACGCGTCCGACCGGCGGCCGGACGCAGGCTTTGCGGAATGAGTGGGGCGAAACGCGCCTAGGGGAGCGTAACGACTGCCGCGGCGTACACGAGACCCGCCCCGAACCCGATGATCAGTGCGAGGTCGCCGCTGCGGGCCTCGCCGCTCTCCAGCATGCGCTCCATCGCCAGCGGGATGGAGGCCGCCGAGGTGTTGCCGGTCTCGGCGATGTCGCGGGCGACCGGCACCGAGTCGGGCAGCTTGAGCGCCTTGATCATGGCGTCGGTGATGCGCATGTTGGCCTGGTGCGGGATGAACGCGCCGAGCTGGTCGGCGGTGACCCCGGCGGCGTCCAGCGCCTGCTGGGCCACCTTGGCCATCTCCCACACCGCCCAGCGGAAGACCGGCTGGCCGTCCATCCGCAGGGCCGGCCACTTGGCCTCCTCGCCCACGCCGTTGACGGCGTCGGGCTTGGCGAAGGCGGTGTCCCAGGCCTGGGTCTGCGAGATGACGTCGGACTGCGAGCCGTCCGAGCCCCAGATCAGCTTGCCGATACCGGGCGTGTCGGACGGGCCGACGATCGCGGCGCCGGCGCCGTCGCCGAAGATGAACGCGGTCGAGCGGTCCGACTGGTCGGTCAGGTCGCTCAGCCGCTCGACGCCGATCACCAGCACGTACTCGGCGTTGCCGCCGCGGATCATGCCGTCGGCCAGGCCCAGGCCGTAGCCGAAGCCCGCGCAGGCGGCCGAGATGTCGAAGGCCGGGGCGGTGCCGCAGCCGAGCCGCTCGGCGATCTCGGTGGCGATCGCCGGGGTCTGCTTGAGGTGCGAGACGGTCGCGACGATCACGCCGCCGATCTGGTCCGGGGTGATCCCGGCCTGGGCGATGGCCTTGCCGGAGGCTTGCACCGACATCTCGGCGACGCTCTCCTCCGGGCCGGCCCAGCGGCGCTCGGCGATCCCGCTGCGGGTGCGGATCCACTCGTCCGAGGAGTCGATCCACTCCAGCACCTCGGCGTTGGGGATCACCCGGACCGGGCGGTAGCCGCCCACGCCGAGGATGCGCGCGTACTGCGCGCCCTCGGACGGGCGGATCTGCGGCTTCGTCATGCCTGGGTCTCCTGATCCTGACCGCCGTGCTCCGCGACGAGTGCGCGGGCCTTGTCCAGGTCGGCGGGGGTCTTGAGGGCAAGCGTCGCCACACCCTTGAGGTTGCGCTTGACCAGTCCGGTGAGAGTGCCCGCGGGGGACAGCTCGATGACGGCGGTCGCACCCAGCTGCCCGAGGGTCTCCATGCAGAGGTCCCAGCGGACCGGGTTGGAGACCTGCGACACCAGGCGGGTGAGCACCTCGGCGCCGGAGGCCACGACCTCGCCGTCCTTGTTGGAGACGTAGCGGACCTGCGGGTCGGCCACGGTCAGCGTCGGGGCCAGCGCGGCCAGCCGCTCGACACCCGGGGCCATGTGCTCGGTGTGGAAGGCGCCGGCCACCTTCAGGGCGACCAGCTTGGCACCGGCCGGCGGGTCCGCCTTCAGCGTCTCCAGCTGGGCCAGCGTGCCGGCGGCCACGATCTGGCCGCCGCCGTTGTTGTTGGCCGCGGTCAGGCCGTGCTCGGCCAGCTTCGCCGCGACGACCTCCGGGTCGCCGCCGAGCACGGCGATCATGCCGGTCTCGGTGACGGCGGCGGCCGCGGCCATCGCCCGGCCGCGCTCGCGGACGAAGGTCAGCGCGTCGTGCGCGCTCAGCACCCCGGCGCCGGCGGCGGCGGTGATCTCGCCGACGCTGTGGCCGGCCACGGCGCCGACCAGCTTGCGGGCGACGTCCTCGTCCGGGAACAGCTCACGGGCGGTCATCAGACCGGCCGCGACCAGCAGCGGCTGGGCGACGGCGGTGTCCTTGATCTCCTCTGCGGAGGCCTCGGTCCCGGCGTGCACCAGGTCGAGCCCGGCGACCTCCGACCAGCCGCGGAGGCGGTCGGCGACACCGTCCAGCTCCAGCCAGGGGCTGAGGAAACCGGGGGACTGGGCACCCTGTCCAGGGGCGACGATTACGAGCACGGTTCAACCCTCTCTCGCCAGGCGCCCAGGGGCGGGTAGGCGACGGTAACGAAGAAAACCATCCGGGATTGTAAGTTCCCTACAGGCGGTTCAGCTCGGCTCCCCGGCCGCGGTGAGTCGGCCGAGGGCGAGTGCGATCCGCAGCGTGAACGCCGAACGCACGTCGGACGGGGCGTACCCCGTGACGTCGGTCACACGTCGTAGCCGGTAGCGCACCGTATTGGGGTGGACGAAGAGCATCCGGGCGGCGCCCTCCAGCGAAGAGGCCTGCTCCAGGTAGACGCTCAGCGTTTCCAGCAGCGCCGAGCCGGCTTCGTCCAGCGGTGTGTAGATCTCCTCCACCAGCTGGCGGCGGGCGGCCTGGTCGCCGGCCAGCGCGCGCTCGGGCAGCAGGTCGTCGGCCAGCACCGGGCGGGGTGCGTCCGGCCAGGCGGCGCAGGCCCGCAGGCCGGCCGCGGCGGCGTGCGCCGAGCGGGTCGCCGAGAGCAGGTCCGGCACGGTCGGGCCGACCACCACCGGGCCCGGCGCGAACTGGCCGATCAGCGCCCGGGCCGCGTGCACCGGCTCCTTGTCGCCGCCGACCACGACCACCAGGCGCTTGCCCAGCACCCCGGTCAGCACGTGCAGCTTGGCGTACCGGGCGGCCCGGCGGATCGCCTCGACCACCAGCTCGCTGTCGCCGTCCGGGGCGCTGCCCATCACCACCCGGACCTGGCTGGGCTGGCCCCAGCCGAGCGCCGCGGCCCGCGACAGCACGCCCTCGTCCGCGTCGCCGGACAGCAGCGAGTTGACCACCAGCGCCTCCAGCCGGGCGTCCCAGGCGCCGCGCGCCTCGGCCGCCTGGGCGTACACCTGGGCGGTCGCGAAGGCGATCTCCCGGGCGTAGACCAGCACCGACTCGCGCATGTCCGCCTCGTCGCCGGGGGCGGCCACCTCCTCGATGGCCTCCTCCATCACCTCGATCGTGGTGCGGATCAGCTCGACGGTCTGGCGCAGGGTGATCGCCCTGGTCAGCTCGCGCGGGGCGGTGCCGAAGACGTCCGTGGAGATCGCCTGGGCGGCGTCCGGGTGGCGGTACCACTCGGTGAAGGCGGCGATGCCGGCCTGGGCGACCAGGCCGATCCAGGAACGGTGCTCCGGCGGCATCCGCCGGTACCAGCCGAGCTGGTCGTCCATCCGGGAGATCGCGGCGGTGGCCAGCTTGCCCGAGGACTTCTCCAGCCGCTTGAGCGTCGCGGCCCGGCGCTCGGCCCGCTCGGCGGCCATTCTGCGCTCCTGCGCGGTCAGGCGGGGCGCCGCCCGGCCGGGGCGGTCGCGGCCGGCCCTGGGGGCCGGGCTCTTCCCGGTCGGCTCGGCCGTGGGACTGGGTTCGCTCTTGGAGTTCGCGGAAGCGGCTGGCACAAGGACAAGACTGCCTCACGTGGGTGACTGCTCGTGCACACCCCCCGGTGCAGCGGCACGGTGGTGCCGGTCACACCCACTACCGTGGGGCCCGTGACAGACGACGCCGCCCGCCCCCGCGCCGACCTGCGCCGCACCGCCGAGCGCTACCTCTCCACCCCGGCCGAGGGCGTCGAGACCCGACACGCGTTCTCCTTCTCCGGCCACTACGACCCGAAGAACACGCACTTCGGCGCGCTGCTCGCGTGCAACGAGGAACTCCTCGCCCCCGGCGCCGGGTACGAGGAGCACAAGCACCGGGACACCGAGATCCTCACCTGGGTGCTGGAGGGCGCGCTGGCGCACCGGGACTCCCAGGGGCACGGCGGGGTGGTCCGCCCGGGGATGGTCCAGCACCTCGGCGCGGGCTCCGGCGTCACCCACACCGAGCGCAACGTCGGCGGGGCCGCCGGCCCGGTCCGCTTCGTCCAGATGTGGCTCCAGCCGGACGTGTTCGACGCGCCCCCGGCGTACGGGCTGCGCAAGGTGGAACCGGCCGACGGCGGGTTGACGCTGCTCGCCTCCGGGCTGGAGCGCGACGCCGGGACGGACGCCCTGCGGCTGCGCCGCGGCGACGCCGCGCTCTGGCTGGCGACGGCGGGGCCGTGGCAGCCGCTGCCCGCACTGCCCGAGGCCGCCTGGCGGTACGCGCACCTGACCGCCGGCTCGCTCGGCTACCGGACGATCCCGGGGCCCAAGGGCGGCGGCCGCTCGATGGCCCCGGGCGACAGCGTGCGGATCACCGGCGACGCCTTCGCCGACCCGACGGCCGGCGAGACCGGCGCCGAACTCCTGCTCTGGGAGATGCACTCGCCGGTCTCGTACGGCTAGGTCCTGGCCTTTCAGCCTTTCAGTCGTTCAGCTGTTCAGTTCGGCCAGGACCGCGTCCGAGCAGGCCGGCCAGACCTCGGCGGCCCACGGGCCGAAGTCCCGGTCGGTGAGCGCGACGCAGGCCACGCCGGCCTCCGGGTCGACCCACAAGAAGGTGCCGGACTGGCCGAAGTGGCCGAAGGTGGCGGGCGAGTTGGCGGTGCCCGTCCAGTGCGGGGCCTTGCCGTCGCGGATCTCGAAGCCGAGACCCCAGTCGTTCGGCCGGCGGTGGCCGTAGCCGGGCAGCACGCCGCTGGTGCCCGGGAAGGCGACCTCGCGGGTGGCCTGCCGGACGGTGGACGGGTCCAGCAGCTTCGGGGACTGGAGCTCTGCGGCGAACCGGACCAGGTCCGCGACGGTGGACAGGCCGCCGGCGCCGGCCGGGGACTTGTGCGCGGTGTTCAGCAGGGTGTCGTGCATGCCCAGCGGCTCGAACACCGCCTCGGCGGCGTACCGGGAGAACTCGATCCCGGCGGCGTCGGACAGCGCCCGCGCCAGCGCGTCGAAGCCCGCGTTGGAGTACAGCCGGCGGTTGCCGGGCTCGGCGAACACCCGGTTCTCGTCGAAGCCGAGGCCGGAGGTGTGCGCGAGCAGGTGGCGGACGGTCGAGCCGGCCGGCCCGGCCGGGTCGTCCAGCTCGAAGACGCCCTCCTCGACCGCGACCAGCACCGCGTACGAGGTGAGCAGCTTGGTCACCGACGCCAGCGGGAACAGGTGCTGCTGCGGCCCGTACGTGTCCAGCACCGCGCCGTCCGCCCCCCGGACCACCGCCGCCGCGGCGTGGGGCACCGGCCAGTTCTCGATCATCCGCAAGCTCTCCATGCGCCCGACTCTAACGAAGGCCCGAAAACGGGTGGCGGGAGCACCCGGGTGCGAGGCTTGCTTGGAGTGCACTCCAACTCGATAGCGTCGTCGTCACCGCTCACCACAGGGGGTAACCGATCATGGCCACGCTCGCACCCGTCCAGCTCGACCTGCGGACCTGCGCCGACGTGTACCAGCGCCCGGTCGGCGATCCGGACCGGACCCCGCGGCACACCATCAGCGAGGTCGCCGTGGCCAGCGGGCTCACCGCGCACACCCTGCGCTGGTACGAGCGGATCGGCCTGCTCGACCCGGTCGACCGCTCCGCCAGCGGCCAGCGCCGCTACTGCGACGCCGACCTGCACCGGCTGGCCTTCCTGGGCCGGCTGCGGCTGACCGGCATGCCGATCGCCGACATGCTCCGCTACGTGGAGCTGGCCCGCGAGGGTGAGCGGACCTACGAGGCGCGGCGCCAACTGCTGGTCGACCAGCGCGAGGAGGTCCGCCAACGGGTCGCCGACCTCCAGGCCACCCTCGCCGTCCTCGACTACAAGATCGACCTGTACTCCGGCCGGATCGCCGCGTCCGACGAACCGGCCGTCCGCCGCCACGAGTAGCCGCCATCAGCACGCCGCACGCGGAGCACGCCGCACGTGGAGTACGCCGCACGTGGAGTACGCCGCAGCGGAGTACGCCGCACGCATGCGCCGCACGCAGAGGAAGAAGCAGAGCGATGACCGTTCCCGTCCTCCCCACCGCCCGACTCGGCACCGACGGCCCGTTCGTGGGCGTCCAGGGCCTCGGCTGCATGGGCATGAGCGACTTCTACGGCCCGACCGACCGGCCCGAGGCGCTCGCCACCCTGGACGCCGCCCTGGAAGCCGGCGTCACCCTGTTCGACACCGCCGACGCCTACGGCTTCGGCCGCAACGAGGAGCTGATCGGCCCCTTCGTCCGCGCCAACCGCGACCGGGTGGTGCTCGCCACCAAGTTCGCCGTGGAGCGCAAGGAGGACGACCCGAGTTACCGCGGCATCCGCAACGACCCGGCGTACATCCGGGCCGCCGTCGACGCCTCGCTGCGCCGCCTCGGCGTGGACGAGATCGACCTCTACTACATGCACCGCCGCGACCCGGCCGTGCCGCTGGCCGACTCGGTCGGCACCATGGCCGAGCTGGTCCGGGCCGGCAAGGTGCGCCGACTGGGGCTGTCCGAGGTGACGGGCGCCGAACTGCGCGAGGCGTACGCGATCCACCCGATCGCCGCGCTGCAGTCCGAGTGGTCGGTGTTCGCCCGGGACGTCGAGCGCACGGCGGTGCCGGCCGCGGCCGAACTGGGCGTCGCCTTCGTGCCGTACTCACCGCTCGGCCGGGGCTTCCTGACCGGGGCGTTCCAGGCCGCCGAGCAGCTCGCGGCGGACGACGTCCGGCGCACCCAGCCGCGCTTCACCGGCGCCAACGCGGCGGCCAACGCCGAACTCCTGGCGCCGCTGCGGGAGATCGCGACGGCCCGCGGGGTGACCCTCGCGCAGGTCGCGCTGGCCTGGGTGCACCAGCGGGCCGAGGTGCACGGGCTGACCGTCGTGCCGATCCCCGGCACCCGCAAGCGCAGCCGGCTCGCCGAGAACACCGCGGCCGCCACGCTGCGGCTCACCGCCGAGGAACTGGCCCGGCTGGAGCCGGTGGCGGGCGAGGTGGCCGGGGACCGCTACCCGGACATGCGCTTCACCCAGGTCGGCCGGGAGTAGCGGCGGTGGGGGAGCGGCCGCCCGGGCCGCTCCCCCCGTCCCGGGCGCCTGCTCAGACCTCCCGGCCGAGCCAGGCGGCCAGCCGGGTGTGCACGTCGGCGTCCGGGGCGACCGGCCGCACCTCGCCGAACGGGACCGCCCCGCCGCGGTGCTCGGCCGACAGGACGGCCTGGGCGACGGCCAGCGCGGCGTGCGCCAGCGCGTCGTCCAGCGGCTGCCGGGAGCCGAGCGCCCGGGCGATGTCCCAGGTGTGCGCGACCGTCTCCATCAGGTAGCCGCCGACCGCGATCCGGCCGGGCACCACGCCCCAGGGCGCGTGGGCCGGGCGGTCCAGCGCGGCGTCGTCCGCCCAGGCCGCGACGGCCCGGGCGCGGGCCCGGTCCAGCGCGCCCGGCCAGGCGTCGTCCGCCAGGTCCCCGGTGGCGGCGACGACGTCCTCGGCCCGGCCGCCCTCGCCCAGGTAGGCGAACCGGTGGATGCCGCCGACCACGTGGCTCAGCAGCTCCCGCAGGGTGAACGCGCTGCACGGGGTGGGCCGGTCGAGGACGTCCGGGGTGATCTCGGCGAACAGCTTCTCCAACTGGCCGAGGGCGAGCAGGTACTGCGGGCGGGCGTCCTGGACGGAGTTCACGTGGAATCAGCTCCCTGGGGTGGTGCGGGCTTTCGGTCTCGAACGGCAATCTCCCAGTAAAACCTGACAACCGCCGTCAGGATTGCTGGGATTCTGCTGCCATGAAGGCCGACCGCCTGCTCTCCATCCTGCTCCTGCTCCAGACCCGCGGCCGGGTGCCCGCCACCGAACTGGCCGGGCGCCTGGAGGTGTCCGTCCGCACCATCTACCGCGACGTGGAGTCGCTCTCCGCCGCCGGCGTGCCGGTGTTCACCGAACGCGGCCGGCACGGCGGCATCAGCCTGCTGCCCGGCTACCGCACCGACGTCACCGGACTGACCGCGGACGAGGCCCGGGCGCTGTTCGTGCTCTCCGCCCAGGGCGCGCACAGCGACCTCGGGCTGGACGGCGCGCTCGGCTCGGCGCTGCGCAAGGTGATGGCCGCGCTGCCAGCCCCGCACCGCCCGGCCGCCGAGCGGATCACCGAGCGGATCCTGGTCGACCCGGCCCGCTGGCTGCAGAGCGGCCCGGCGGCCGGCGCCGCGGCCGGCCCCGAACTGGGCGAGCTGCAGTACGCGGTGTTCGCCGACCGGCGGCTGCGGCTGAGCTACCGGCACAGCGGCACGCCGGCGCCGGTGGAGTACACCGTGGACCCGTACGGGCTGGTGAGCAAGGCCGCGGTCTGGTACCTGGTGGCCGATCTGCACGGCGAGCCCCGGCTGTTCCGGGCCGACCGGGTGCTGGCCGCCGAGACCACCGACGAGGCGGTGCGCCGCCGCGCCGGGGTGGGGCTCGGGGACGCCTGGGCGGTGCTGCGCGAGCAGGTGGAGCGGCTGCCGAAGGAGCTGCCGGTCCGGGTGCGGGTGCGGCGCGGGCGGCTGGACATGTTCGTCCGCATCCACGGCGGCCGGGTCACCGCGCCGCCGCCGGAGGCGGGCGCCGGGCCGGCCGAGGAGTGGGTCGAGGTGGCGATGGTCTTCCCGGCGCCGGCGGCCGTCCGCGCGCTGCTCGCCTTCGGCGCGGACGTCGAGGTGCTGGCCCCGCTCGCGGCCCGCCGCGAGCTGGCCCGGGCGGCGGCGGACGCCCTGCGGCTGTACCAGGAGTAGGGCCTAGGGCGTGTCTTCAAACTCCCGTCGTCCGCCCGGAGGGCGGGCGTGGCGGCGTTGGGGTGCGTGCATCGCAAGGCGGAGGAGGGAGTCCAT
>NZ_JBHXTQ010000037.1:0-75178 GCF_042677305.1 Kitasatospora sp. NPDC127121
GTGTAGGCGTACATGCTGGGCGTCCAGGTGGAGACGACGCCGGGGGAGGCGCCGTGCAGGATCATCGGTTCGGTGAAGAGCTGGAGCGAGCTCCTCGACCACGTCCAGCCGCTCGATCATCCGCTGGGTCTGCCGGGCCTTGGAGGCCTGCTTCTCGGTGGACTCGGCGCGCTGCGCCTTTCCGATCTTGTCGTTGTCGGAGGACTTGCGGCGGGCGTTGCGCACGCCGTGCTCCATCCAGCCGCGCTGCATCCGGGCCCGGGCCTCCAGCCCGGCCTTGGTGTCGGCGTACTCGTCGTACTCCTCGCGGGCGTGCCGGCGGGCCACCGCGCGCTCCTCCAGGTACGCCTCGTAGCCGCCGCCGTACAGGTTGACCTGCTGCTGGTGCAGGTCCAGCTCCAGCACCTTGGTGACGGTGCGGGCCAGGAACTCGCGGTCGTGGCTGATCAGCACGGTGCCCGCGCGCAGGCCCTTGACGAAGGCCTCCAGCCGCTCCAGGCCGTCGAGGTCGAGGTCGTTGGTGGGCTCGTCGAGCAGGAAGACGTCGTAGCGGGAGAGCAGCAGCGAGGCGAGGCCGGCCCGGGCGGCCTGGCCGCCGGACAGCGCCGTCATCGGCAGGTCGAGCGAGACCTTCAGACCGAGCGAGTCGGCGACCTCCTCGGCGCGCTCCTCCAGGTCGGCGCCGCCCAGCTCCAGCCAGCGGTCCAGGCTCGCCGCGTACGCGTCGTCGGCGCCCGGGCGGCCCTCGACCAGGCCCTCGGTGGCCTCGTCCAGCGCGGTCTGCGCGGCCGCCACGCCGGTGCGGCGGGCCAGGAAGTCGCGCACCGACTCGCCCTCGCGCCGCTCCGGCTCCTGTGGCAGGTGGCCGATGTTGGCGGTCGCCGGGCTGAGCCGCAGCGAACCGCCCTCGGGGGTGTCCAGCCCGGCCAGCAGCCGCAGCAGCGTCGACTTGCCGGCGCCGTTCACGCCGACCAGGCCGATCACGTCACCGGGGGCGACGACCAGGTCCAGGCCGGAGAAGAGGGTGCGTTCGCCGTGACCGGCGGCGAGGTCCTTGACTACGAGTGTGGCGCTCATGATGAGCCCGATTGTAGGAGGAGCGGGCCGGGTGGCGGAAAAGCCCGGGGCCGCGGCGCGGCTGCCGCGGCCCCGGGGACCGGCCACGCGGGCCGGTCAGGACCTACCGGACCCGGGAGGCCACCCGGACCTCGGCGGTGCTCCGGGCCTCGGTGGTGCCCCTGGCCTCGGTGGTCACTTCGACTTCTTCGAGAAGTAGTCGAACATCCGGGCCGCCACGTCGTCCAGGTACGGGCCGGCCTCCCAGGTGCTGGCGCCGTTGCCGATCGAGGTGTCGCTGACCAGGGCCGGCTTGCCGTCCTTGGTCGCGACCCAGCCGCCGCCGCTGCTGCCGCCGGTCATGTTGCAGCCGATCATCAGCATCGCCGGGCGGCTCGGGTCGCCGGTCTTCTTCGCCGGCTTCCCGCTGTCGCAGTGGTCCAGCTCGACGCCGTCGAACGGCTTGCCGGCCGGGTAGCCGTAGGCGCTGACGCTGTTGAACTGCTCACGCGGGGCGTTGAACCAGATTGGCACGGAGCCGCCGACGGTCTCCTCCAGCGACTTGCCGTTGCCGCCCGGGTTGGCGACCTTGATGATCCCGAAGTCGTACTGGCTCCACGGGCCGCCGTGCTCCGGGTCGGCCTCGGCCGACCACTGCGGCGAGACCATGCCGGCGGTCGCGCCCCACTCGCCGTACGGCTCGGCGTCGGTCTCGTTGGCCTGCTTGCCGCCGCTCAGCAGGCCGTTGCTGTTGTAGGCCGGGGCGAAGGAGATGTTGGTGTAGTACTGGCCGCCCTTGCCGCCGTTCAGGCAGTGGCTGGCGGTCCAGACCAGGTTGCTCTTGCCGGGGTTGGCCGGGTCGGAGACGACGGTGCCGGAGCACACGTAGTCCTCGTTCCCGTCCTTGAAGAAGAGCTTGCCGTTGACGTGCAGGTTCTTCGCGAACGGGTGCTGGGTCGGCTTGGCCTCGATGACGGTGGGCAGCGCGTCGCCGGTGCTCGGGGGCTGGGCGGTGGTGGGCTGCGCCGGGGCCGGGGTGGCCGGCTTCGAGGTCGGCTGGGCCGGGGCCGCGCCGGTCGGCTGGGCCGGCGGCTGCGTCGGGTCGGGCTGCGGCTGCGGCATCGGCTTGGGCTTGGCGTTCAGGATCCGCTGCAGGGTCCAGTAGCCCTTGACCGCCGGAGCGATCACGTTCTGCTGGGCCCACTTGTCCCAGTCCTCGAACTTCCAGGTCTTCAGCTCTTCGGCGGTCGGCAGCTTGATCGGTGCTGCGCCCGGCTTGCCGGTGGCGCCGGCCGCGACCGTCGGAGCCGTGGTCCGGGCCACGACCGGGTCGCTGTTGTCCGGGCCGCACGCGGTCGCGGCCAGCACGGTCAGCGCGGCGACGGAGGCGCCCAGGACGGCACGGCTCGGCCGGTACATCGGTGACATGAGTTCAAATCCCCCTGTGAATAACCGCCATGCGACCCCTTCCTCGGGTACGGCTCCGGGGAGCCGCAGGCATGGCAGGGGAGGAGTCTGCCATGCGGATAAAGGCCTCCTTACGCACACCCCCGGACTGGGGAGGGGCCGTCACCGGATGGGCACCGGACCGGCACCCGCCCTCCTCCGGGCGCCCGGAATCCGGTCGGGCGGCCGCTTCCCGGTGCGTGTCCAGGGTGCTTCCCGGTGCGCCGAAATTCGGTTGCCCGCGTCCGGCGCCGTGCGTAGCGTGGACGGAGTCACCAGCCAGACAAGGAGAAGGCCGTTGCTCTACTGAGGTCCTGAGACACCGCCCCCGCCGCGCAGGCCCTTCGCCGCGCGGTGTGCGAGTGTGCGACCTCAGTCACGGCCCCGTGGCGAGCCCGATCCGGCTGATCCGGATCCGCCCCGCCCTCCCCCCGGCCGTACCGGTCCGTACCCGCGGTGTCTCCCCGTGTTGCTCATCGTTCCCTTCGGCAACCACCCGGGAGGCCCTCCATGGCACAACCCACCACCGCCGTCCTCTGCACCGATCTCACCTTCGAGTGGCCCGACGGCAAGCCCGTCCTGGACGGCTTCCACCTCGCCGTCGGCCCCGGCCGCACCGGCCTGATCGGGCTCAACGGCGCCGGCAAGTCCACCCTGCTGCGGCTGATCGCCGGCGAGCTGACCCCGACCGGCGGCACCGTCCGGGTCGACGGCGAACTCGGCTACCTGCCCCAGGGGTCGACGCTGGACACCACCGTGCGGGTGGACGAGGCGCTCGGCATCCGGGCCACCCGCGAGGCTCTGCACGCCATCGAGTCGGGGGACTCCGACCAGCGCCACTTCGACGCCGTCGGCGACGACTGGGACGTCGAGGAGCGCGCCCGCGCCACCCTCGACCGGCTCGGCCTGCACCGCCTCGGCCTCGACCGCACCACCGGGGAGCTCTCCGGCGGCGAGGCCGTCCTGCTGCGCCTCGCCGCCCTGCTGCTGCGCCGCCCCGACGTCCTGCTGCTCGACGAGCCCACCAACAACCTGGACCGGACGGCCCGGGAGCGGCTCTACGAGACGGTCGCCGGCTGGCACGGCGTCATGCTGATCGTCAGCCACGACCGCGAACTGCTCCAGCACGTCGACCAGATCGCCGACCTGCGGGACGGCGTGGTCACCTGGTACGGCGGCAACTTCGCCGAGTACGAGCGCACCCTCGCCGCCCAGCAGGAGACCGCCGAGCGGCTGCTGCGCAACGCCGAGGCCGACGTCGAGCGCCAGAAACGGGACTTGACCGAGGCCCGCACCCGGCTGGACCGCAGCGCCAGCTACGGCAAGAAGCGCGCGGTCACCCGCAACGACCCGCACATCTTCGCGGGCAAGCTCAAACGCCAGGGCCAGGAGACGGCCGGGCGGCTCCAGGGCATGCACACCGAGCGGCTGGAGGAGGCCCGGCAGCGGCTCACCGCCGCCGAGGAGGCGGTGCGCGACGACGCCGAGATCCGGATCGACCTGCCGCGCACGGCCGTCCCGGTCGGGCGCACCGTGCTCACCCTGCAGAAGGTCCGGCTGCCCTACGGCACCACCGCCGACCTCGACCTGCGCGGCCCTGAGCGGATCGCCCTGGTCGGCCGCAACGGCTCCGGCAAGACCACCCTGCTGCGCACCATCGCGGGCGAACTCGCCCCGCTGGAGGGCGAGGTCAGTACCCCGGTGCCGTTGCGCCACCTGCCGCAGCGGCTCGACCTGCTGGACGACAAGCTGACCGTGGCGGAGAACGTCAAGCTGTTCGCCCCCGCCGCCGGGGACAACGCGATCCGTGCCCGGCTGGCCCGCTTCCTGTTCCGCGGCGGCCGGGCCGACCAGCCCGCCGCGACCCTCTCCGGCGGCGAGCGGTTCCGGGCCACCCTGGCCGCGCTGCTGCTGGCCGACCCGCCGCCGCAGCTGCTGCTGCTCGACGAGCCGACCAACAATCTGGACCTCGCCAGCGTCCGCCAGCTCACCCAGGCGCTCGCCGCCTACCAGGGCGCGCTGATCGTGGCCAGCCACGACGTGCCGTTCCTGCGCGGCCTGGGCCTCACCCGGTGGCTGGAGCTGGACGGCGAACTGCGGGGGGTGGATCCGATGTAGCCGGCACGGCACGGCGCGGGCGGCCGCCGCCGGGGTGGCCGGTACGGCGCGGGCTGCCTCGCCCGCGATGCGGCCGCTACTGCTCGCCGAGGACGCGGCGGGCCGTGCTCAGGGCGGAGTCCTTGAGCCCGGCCGGCTCGTCATCGGTGAACACCGGCGTGCGGATGTCCGGCGGGATGCCGGGGCCGTCGAAGGTGCTGCCGTCGGGCGTGAGGTACTTCTCGTTCGGCAGCACCACCATGAAGTCCGGCGAGAGGGTCTTGATCAGCACGTCGGAGAAGACGCCCTGGGTGTTCTCGCCGATCCGGACGACGTGCGGGGAACGGCCCATCAGGGTCTGGGTGAAGGTCTCGGCGGCGCTGATCGACAGCGAGGAGGTGAGCAGGGCGACGGGGCCGGTGAAGTGCTCGGTGTGCGCGGGCCGCACCACGACCGGCTGCGGCCGGGTGAACTTCGTGGGGTCGGCCGGGTCGTCGCGGGCCACCTTGCGGTAGGCGACGTACGGGCGGTCGGTGAGCCGGGCGGCGATCTGCTGCCCGAGCGCGTCCGAGCCGCCGCCGTTCAGCCGGACGTCGATCACCAGGCCGTTGAGCCGGTCGGGGTCGGCGAGCAGGGCGTCCAGCGCCCGGTCGAGCTCCTTGGCCTGGGCGGCGAACCCGCCGGTCGCGTAGCCGTCGAAGCCGCTCACCCGCAGGTAGCCGACGCCGCCCGGGAGCCGGCCCACGCCCAGCCGGCTCACCCCCTGCTCGTTGACGGCGAACTCCTGTTCAGGGCCGGTCAGTTGTGCGTCGACGGCCTTGCGGGCCGCGTCCCGTAGGGCGGGCGTCGACTTCAACGAGCCGTCGCGCCGGCCGGAGTAGACGCCGGTCGGGCCGGTACTGGTCACCCGGGCCAGACCGGTGTGCGCGTCCTTGAGCGGGGTCAGCAGGTCGATGAAGATCTGCTGGAGCTGGTCGGTGGTGGTCGCCGGAGTGATCTTCGCGCGCTGCTCGTCGCGGGCCGCGTGCCAGTCGATCCCCTTGGCGGCGAAGAAGGGGTAGTTCTCCTCGAAGGTCTCCCAGAACCGGTCGAAGACCGCGAGCGGGTCGTTGGGGGCGGGCCGGGTGCACAGCGCCGGCAGCGCGTCCAGGCGGCGCAGCGTCTTGCTGCCCGTCCCGCCCTCCTCGACGTCGATCGCCCGGCGCCCGCCCGGCTGCGGGGTGAGGGTGAGGGCGTTGTCGCCCAGGACGTACCGGACGGTGCCGTCCCGGCCGGGGGCGCCGTCCTGCGTCCCGGTGACCCACCCCGGCACGCAGCTGTGCGTCGTCACGTCGTAGGTGACCAGGCTGCTCCCGGAGACCACGGCCACCAGGCCGTACCCGTCCATCTGCCAGACCCCCTGGAGGGACCTGCCCCGCCTGTCCTGGCCGTCGGCCTGCGTCGCGGCCACCCCCGGCGCCGCCACCGCGACCGTCGTCGCGAGCGCCACCGCCGTGGCCGCCACCGTCCTGCCCACTGCCGCTCTGCCCATTGCCGCCCCGCTCGCCGCAGTCCTGCTCGCCGCGGCCCTGCCCACTGCCCTGCGCGTCATCTCCGGCCTCCGCCGAACCGCCCGGCCTCCCCCGCGGAACCGTTCCGCCGCCTTGCCTCCGACGCTACGGCGGCCCCCACCGACCCGGCGTCATCCCGCGCGCCCGACCCCCGCCCGACTTGGGGGCTACCCGCGGCTGCGCCGAAACCACTCCGCGGGGGTATCGACAGCAAACCCTTTTGACGGCGGGTGAAAATCCTCCGTTGATGGTCCCAACTCCGGTGCGCTCCAGTACCATCGGCGCCATGCCTGCGCTCAACATCGAGTACACGGAGCACGAGCTCGCCGCGATCCGCGAGGCCGCCGCCGCGGACGGTAAGAGCATCAAGGCGTACATCCACGACCTGAGCGTGCGGGAGCAGCAGCGGCGGGTGTTCGTGGACCACGCGGTGGCGTTCTGGAAGTCGCACCGGGCGGAGTTCGACGCCGCGTTCCCGGAGGACGCGCCGGCGGCGTGAACGGCGCGGCGGGGGTGCGGGGATGATGCTGTTCCACGTCGACCTGCGCTGGCTGCTCGACGTGCAGGAGCTGGCCTCGCCGGAGGACCTCAGCGTGCGGGACTACTCCGCGCTCCAGGCCGCCGTCGCCCGGCACCGGGTGAACACCGCGCAACTCGGCCACGACGCCGACGCCGCCTGGTGCGCGGCCACCCTGATGCACACCATCGTGCTGCTGCGCCCCTTGCCGGTGCGCAACAACCTGTACGCCTGCATGACGACGGCCGCGTACATGCACGCGGCCAAGGAGGGCGCAGACCCGCCGTACGGGGCGCTGGTCGAGCTGGCCCGCGACATCGCGGCGGGCGGGGCGGACGTGTTCGCGGCGGCCGACCGGATCCGCTCCTGGCGGATCTGAGGCCGGCCGCCGCGCGGACGGTCACCCGGGAAAGGGCGTCCCCGGAAAGCGCCTCTGTGAAAGGGCGCCCTGGGGAAGAGGCGCCCCCGGGGAGGCCGTCATCCGTGCCCGGGCATTCAGGACTTGGCGGACCTCAGCTTGCCCGCGACCAGCGTTCCCAGCCGGTCCAGCCCGACCACGGCGGCGGCCAGCACCACGAACTCGACCGTCAGCAGGGCTATCTGGCCCCAGACGTAGCCGTAGCCCTTGGTGGTGGGGTCGAAGAAGAAGTAGGGGTAGGGCGTCGGGTAGTCGTCGAACAGCGCGTTCCGGGCGAGCACGATCGCCGCGTAGCCGAGCGGGAAGGCCAGCCAGAGCGGGATGTCCTTCCAGGCCGCCGCGTTGCGCGGCTTCAGCACCAGCCAGTCGGCGATCACCATCACCGGCGTCACGTAGTGCAGGAAGAACGACGACCAGTGCGCGAGCTTGTCCGGCCCGCTGACCAGCCCGGGCAGCGGGTTGGCGCCGTGCTGGAGCAGGACGTGCGAGACCAGACCGGTGATCAGGATGTACAGGGTGGCGGCGCCGCGCAGCCGGGGTGCGGGCGCGTCCACGGTGTCGCGCTTGAGCATCCAGTACACGGCGCCGATGAAGTAGCCGAGCACGATGACGTTGCTCTGCACGGTGAAGAACACCAGCGGCGCGGTTCCGAGGGTCAGGCCGAGGCCCGCCGAGAGCACGATGCCCATGCGCCACCACAGCGCGGGGTGGGTCCGGACTGTCATGCGGCCACCAGTTCGTTTCAGGCGATACGGGAGGTATCGGACGGCTAAGGGGGAACGCCGCACTCTACTCGCAGGTAGCAGCGGGACGGAAGAAACGGTCCTGCTCAGGGCGGTGGCCAGGTCGGCCGCTCGGCTCAGGCCATCCGGTGGATCAGCCGGTCCTCGTCGTCGGTGCGGCCGTCAGGGTCCGGCAGCAGCCCGAGCCGCTCGGCGAGCCGGCGGGACGGCACGTTGTCCGGGTGGATCAGGGCGACCACCGGCACGCCGGGGAAGCGCGGCAGCGCCTCCGCCATCGCCGCCCGGGCCGCCTCGGCGGCGTAGCCCAGGCCCCAGGCGGACGGCCGGAAGCGGTAGTAGAGGTTGAACACCCGCTCGCCGTCCAGCGTGTGCAGGTAGAGCCCGGAGAACCCGATGACCGCCTCCGGCTCCTCCCGGGTGGACACGGTGCAGTACCCCACCCCGTCCCGCGCCCAGTCGGCGACGAAGCCGTCCAGCATCTCCCGGCTCGCCGCCAGGTCGCGGTGGGGCCCGTTGGGGTTGTACCGGTTGGTCTCCGGATCCCCGTGGATCGCGAACACCGCCTCCACGTCCCCCTCCTGGGGCCGGCCGAGCACCAGCCGCTCGGAGGCGGTGACGATCGTGCGGATGGCGTGTCCGGTGGCGTGTCCGGTGGCGTGTCCGGTGGTGGTCATGGCGTTTCCCCCGTGTCGTTCGTAATAGGTCTACCGCACCATAGGCCATTACCCCGACAGTCGCCCGACCATTTCCGCTCACCCGCCCCGGCTACGGGATCGGCTCACGCCCGGTCGCCTTGCCCCCGGCGGTGAGGAACCGGCGCAGTCGCTCGGGCGGCAGGCGGCGGCGAAGTCCTCGGCGGCGGTGTTCATGGTGGGGGAGGAGGTCTTGTTACCGGCGGGTCGCTTCTCTATCATCGCGGGTGTTACAGCTTTACTGTCAAACCCAGAAGGGTTCTGCAGCCAGTGCGTGACACGAGCAGTCCGCCGGGCGCCACGGCCACCGGCCCCGGCCCGTTGGCGGGGGTGCGGGTGGTCGAGCTCGCGGGGATCGGGCCGGGGCCGTTCGCGGCGATGCTGCTGGCCGACCTGGGCGCCGACGTGGTGCGGGTGGACCGGCCGGATCCGTCGCCGCTGGGCATCGATCCGGCGTACGACGTGACCAACCGGAACAAGCGGTCGGTGCTGGTCGACCTCAAGTCCCCGGCGGGGCCCGGCCTGGTGCTGGACCTGGTCGAGCGGGCGGACCTGCTGATCGAGGGCTACCGGCCCGGGGTCGCGGAGCGGCTCGGGGTCGGGCCGCAGGACTGCCTGGCCCGCAACCCGGCGCTGGTGTACGGGCGGATGACCGGGTGGGGGCAGCAGGGGCCGCGCGCCGCCAGTGCCGGGCACGACCTCGGGTACGCGGCGGTGGCCGGGGTGCTCGGCCTGGTCGCGGGGCCGGGCGGGCCCGAGGAGGCGCCCGGCATCCCGGCCAACCTGCTGGGCGACTACGCGGGCGGCTCGCTCTACCTGGTCGTCGGTCTGCTCGCCGGGCTGCACCACGCCAGGAGCACCGGCGCCGGCCAGGTCGTCGACGCCGCGATCGTGGACGGCGCGGCGCACCTGTCCAGCATGCTGTGGGGGCTGCTCGCGGCCGGCCACTGGCAGGACCGCCGGGGCGCCAACCTGCTGGACGGCGGCGCGCCGTTCTACGCGGTCTACCGGGCGGCCGACGGCGGACACCTGGCCGTGGGGGCGCTGGAGCCGCAGTTCTACGCCGAGTTCGCCCGGCTGCTGGAACTCGGCCCGCAGGCGCCCGGGCAGTACGACCTGGCCCGCTGGCCCGAACTGCGGGCCCTGATCGCCGACCGCTTCGCCACCCGGACCAGGGCCGAGTGGGAGGCCGTCTTCGCCGGTTCCGACGCCTGCGTGGAGCCCGTGCTGACGATGCGTCAGGCAACCCGGGAGGAGCACCTGTTGGCGCGCGGCACCTACGTCGAGGCGGGCGGTGTCACCCAGCCCGCCCCCGCCCCGCGCTTCTCCGCCACCCCCGGTGCGCTGCGCCGCCCGCCGGCCCGGCCGGGTGCGGACACCGCCGAGGTGGCCCGCGACTGGGCCGTCCCGTCCCTCAACTCCGATGCAGGACAAGGAGCGTAGCGTTGCAGCGCGAGATCTTCACCGAGCAGCACGAGGACTTCCGGGCCGCCGTGCGGGCCTTCCTCGCCAAGGAGGTGCTGCCGCACTACGACCGCTGGGAGAAGGCCGGCATCGTCGACCGCTCCGCCTGGCTGGCGGCCGGCCGCCAGGGCCTGCTCGGGATGGCCGTCCCCGAGGAGTACGGCGGCGGGGGCGCCCCGGACTTCCGCTACGCCGCCGTGCTGGCCGAGGAGTTCGCCCGGGCCGGCGCCTCCGGGCTGGCGATCGGCCTGCACAACGACATCATCGGCCCCTACCTCACCTCGCTCGCCACCGAGGAGCAGAAGCGCCGCTGGCTGCCCGGCTTCTGCAGCGGCGAGCTGATCACCGCGATCGCGATGACCGAGCCCGGCACCGGCTCCGACCTCCAGGGCATCCGCACCCAGGCCGTCGACCGGGGCGACCACTACCTGCTCAACGGCGCCAAGACCTTCATCTCCAACGGCATCCTTGCCGACCTGGTGGTCGTGGTCGCCCGCACCACCCCCGAGGGCGGCGCGCACGGGCTGAGCCTGCTGGTCGTCGAGCGCGGCACGCCCGGCTTCGAGCGCGGCCGCAACCTGGACAAGATCGGCCAGAAGTCCCAGGACACTGCCGAGTTGTTCTTCGAGGACGTCCGGGTGCCGAAGGAGAACCTGCTCGGCGAGCTCAACGGCGGCTTCGTCCACCTGATGCAGAACCTCGCCCAGGAGCGGCTGACCATCGCGGCCGCGGCGATCGCCGGCGCCGAGTACCTGGTCGAGATCACCACCGACTACGTCAAGCAGCGCGAGGCCTTCGGCCGCCCGCTGGCCAAGCTCCAGCACGTGCGCTTCGAGATCGCCGAACTCGCCACCGAGTGCGCCGTCACCCGGGCCTTCGTCGACCGCTGCATCACCGAGCACAACCGCTACGCGCTCACCCCGGCGGACGCCTCGATGGCCAAGTGGTGGGCCACCGAACTGCAGAAGCGCACCGCCGATCGCTGCCTCCAACTGCACGGCGGCTACGGGTACATGAGCGAGTTCCCGGTCGCCCGGGCGTTCACCGACGGCCGGATCCAGACCATCTACGGCGGCACCACCGAGATCATGAAGGAGATCGTCGGCCGGTCCATCCTCGGCTGAGGCCTCCCGCGAACCCCCCTGCCCCGAAAGGCGTTTGACCGTGACCACCGAAGCGTACGTCTACGACGCGATCCGCACCCCGCGCGGCCGGGGCAAGGCCACCGGCTCGCTGCACGGCACCAAGCCGATCGACCTCGTCGTCGGCCTGATCCACGAACTGCGCAATCGGCACCCCGAGCTGGACCCGGCGGCGATCGACGACATCGTGCTCGGCGTGGTCAGCCCGGTCGGCGACCAGGGCTCCGACATCGCCCGGATCGCGGCCATCGCGGCCGGCCTGCCCGACACGGTGGCCGGCGTCCAGGAGAACCGCTTCTGCGCCTCCGGGCTGGAGGCCGTCAACCTGGCCGCCGCCAAGGTCCGTTCGGGCTGGGAGGACCTCATCCTGGCCGGCGGCGTCGAGTCGATGTCCCGGGTCAAGATGGCCTCCGACGGCGGCGCCTGGTTCGCGGACCCGATGACCGCGTACGAGACCAACTTCGTCCCGCAGGGCATCGGCGCCGACCTGATCGCCACCATCGAGGGCCTCTCCCGCACCGACGTGGACGCCTTCGCCGCCGAATCCCAGGCCCGCGCCGCCAAGGCGCAGGCGGACGGCCTGTTCGACCGCTCGGTGGTCCCGGTCCGCGACCGCAACGGCCTGGTCGTGCTGGAGCGCGACGAGTTCATCCGCCCCGGCACCACCGTCGAGACCCTGGCCGGCCTCAAGCCCTCCTTCGCCGGCATCGGCGAGGCCGGTGGCTTCGACGCCGTCGCCCTGCAGAAGTACCACTGGGTCGAGGCCATCGACCACGTCCACCACGCCGGCAACTCCTCCGGCATCGTCGACGGCGCCGCGCTCGTCGCCATCGGCAGCCGGGAGATCGGCGAGCGGTACGGGCTGCGCCCGCGCGCCCGGATCGTCTCCGCCGCCGTCTCCGGCTCCGAGCCCACCATCATGCTCACCGGCCCCGCCCCGGCCACCCGCAAGGCGCTCGCCAAGGCCGGGCTCACCGCCGCCGACATCGACCTGGTCGAGATCAACGAGGCCTTCGCGGCGGTCGCCCTGCGCTTCATCCGCGAACTGGGCTTCCGGCCGGATCAGGTCAACGTCAACGGCGGCGCGATCGCCCTCGGCCACCCGCTCGGCGCCACCGGCGCGATGCTGCTCGGCACCGTGATCGACGAGTTGGAGCGGCGCGACCTGCGCTACGGCCTGATCACCCTGTGCGTGGGCGGCGGCATGGGCGTCGCCACCATCGTCGAGCGCATCTGACCCACTGTCCCTCGGATCCCCTCGGAGACCCTGAACTCATGAGCGACACCACCACCATCCGCTGGGAGCAGGACCAGGACGGCGTGGTCACCCTCGTCCTCGACGACCCGACCCAGTCCGTCAACACCATGAACGAGGCCTTCACCACCGACCTCGACGCCGTCGTCGACCGGCTGGCCGGCCTCGCCGCCGCCGACGGGCTGCGCGGCGTGATCGTCACCTCCGGGAAGAAGACCTTCTTCGCCGGGGGAGACCTCCGGCTGCTCTCCGCCGCCCGCCCCGAGGACGCCGCCGCCGTCTTCGAGAAGTCCCAGCGGATCAAGCGCGCGCTGCGCAGGCTGGAGACCCTCGGCAAGCCGGTCGTCGCCGCCGTCAACGGCAGCGCGCTCGGCGGCGGCCTGGAGATCGCCCTCGCCTGCCACCACCGGATCGCCCTGGACAACCCCGCCAGCCGGCTCGGCCTGCCCGAGGTCACCCTCGGCCTGCTGCCGGGCGGCGGCGGAGTGGTCCGCACCGTACGGCTGTTCGGCATCACCGACGCCCTGCTGAAGTTCCTCCTGGAGGGCCGCCAGTACCGTCCGGCGCAGGCCCTGGGACACGGACTCGTCCACGAACTCGTCGCCACCCCGGAGGAGTTGACCGCCCGGGCGCGGTCCTGGATCGAGGCCAACCCGACCGCCGTCCAGCCCTGGGACGTCAAGGGCCACAAGATCCCCGGCGGCACCCCCGCGACCCCGGCGTTCGCCGCCAACCTGCCCGCCTTCCCGGCCAACCTGCGTAAGCAGCTGAACGGCGCGCCCTACCCGGCCCCGCGCAACATCCTGGCCGCCGCCGTGGAGAGCGCCCAGGTCGACATCGACACCGCGATGGCGATCGAGGCCCGCTACTTCACCGAGCTCGCCTGCGGACAGACCAGCAAGAACATGATCCAGGCGCTGTTCTTCGACCTCCAGGCGGTCAACTCCGGCGCCGGCCGCCCCCAGGGCGTCGAGAAGCGGCTCGTCCGCAAGGTCGCCGTGCTCGGCGCCGGGATGATGGGCGCGGGCATCGCCTACACCTGCGCCAAGGCCGGCATCGAGGTCGTGCTCAAGGACGTGAGCATGGCCGCCGCCGAACGCGGCAAGGCCTACTCCGCCGGGCTGCTGGACAAGGCGATCGCCCGCGGCCGCTCCACCGAGGCCAAGCGGGACGCGCTGCTCGCCCGGATCACCCCCACCGCCGAGGCCGCGGACCTGGCCGGCTGCGACGCGGTGATCGAGGCCGTCTTCGAGAACACCGAGCTCAAGCACAAGGTGTTCCAGGAGGTCGAGGGCGTCCTCGCCCCCGACGCGCTGCTCTGCTCCAACACCTCCACCCTGCCGATCGGGCTGCTCGCCGAAGGCGTCGAGCGCACCGCGGACTTCATCGGACTGCACTTCTTCTCCCCGGTCGACAAGATGCGCCTGGTCGAGATCATCCGCGGCCCGCAGACCGGCGACGAGGCCCTCGCCCGCGCCTTCGACCTGGTCCGGCAGATCGACCGGACCCCGATCGTGGTCAACGACTCGCGCGGCTTCTTCACCTCGCGGGTCATCGGCCAGTTCCTCAACGAGGGCGTCGCCATGGTCGGCGAGGGCGTCCCCCCGGCCAGCATCGAGCAGGCCGCCGCCCAGGCCGGCTACCCCGCCAAGGTGCTCTCGCTGATGGACGAGCTCACCCTCACCCTGCCGCGCAAGATCCGCGACGAGTACCGGCGCGCGGTCGAGGCCGCCGGCGGCAGCTGGACGCCCCACCCGGCCGACGCGGTGGTCGACCGGATGGTCGACGAGTTCGGCCGCCCCGGGCGCAGCGGCGGCGCCGGCTTCTACGAGTACGGCGAGGACGGCAAGCGCGGGCGGCTCTGGCCGGGGCTGCGCGAGCACTTCGGCGAGCCGGCCGCGGACCTCCCCTTCGCGGACCTCCCCTTCGCGGACCTCCCCTCCGAGGGCCTCCCCTTCGAGGACCTCAAGGAGCGGATGCTGTTCAGCGAGGCGCTGGACTCGGTGCGCTGCCTGGAGGAGGGCGTGCTGACCTCGGTCGCCGACGCCAACGTGGGCTCCATCCTCGGCATCGGCTTCCCGGCCTGGACGGGCGGCGTGTTCCAGTACATCAACGGGTACGAGGGCGGCCCGGCCGGCTTCGCGGCCCGGGCCCGCGAACTCGCCGCCGCCTACGGCGAACGGTTCGCGCCGCCGGCGCTGCTGGAGCGGATCGCGGCGGAGGGGCGCACCTTCACCGACTGACCGTCAGTCCTGAGCGGGTGGGGGCCGGGTGTCGGACGGCCCCCACCCGGCTCCTCCTGCGGTTCCCTGCCCAGGTCCCTGCCCAGGTCCTCGCCGAGCTCCTTGCTCAGCTCCCTGCTGAGTTCCCCGCCGAGCTCCCCGTTCAGCTCCCCGCCGAGTCCTCCCGCAGTTCCTCGCCGAGTTCCTCCCGCAGCGAGCGCTGGAACGCCGTGACCAGTGCCTGCGCCACCATCGGCTGGATGTGGTCCGTCAGCGCCCTCATCAGGGCCAGCTCGTCCGGCGCCGGCTCGCTCTCCCGGTAGGGCCGCCACACCGTCTCCCGGAACAGCCGCTGCAACTCCCGGGCCGTCGCCCGGCTGTGCTCCAACACCACCGCCCGCGCGGCCAGCAGCGTCTCCAACGGGATCGGCACGTCCAGGATCCGCACCCCCAGCGGCAGCAGGCCCGGATCCACCCGGAACAGCTCCGGATCGGCCGTCCGCTCCAACGCCCCCATCGCGACCAGGCGTTCCACCTGCTCCTCCGACAGCCCCCGCCCGGCCCGCCGCTCCAACTGCGCCCGGCCCAGTTCCTCCGCCGCCTCGGGCGTCCAGGACGCCACCAGCGCCCGGTGGATCGCCAGGTCCAGCGGCGTGCTGTCCTCCGGCAGCCGGGCCAGGTACCGCTCGATCGCGGCCAACGTCAACCCCTGACGCTGCAACTCCTCGATCAGCTCCAGCCGGTCCAGGTGCGCCGCCCCGTACAGCCCGACCCGGCGCGGCCCCAACTCCGGTGGTGGCAGCAGGCCCTTCGTTCCGTAGAACCGCACCGTCCGGACCGTCACCCCGGCCCGCGCCGCCAGTTCGTCGACCGTCAGCCGCACCCCGCCCCCGTCTCCCACGGCCCCGAGCTCCCCCATCTGCCGCCTCCTGCACTGGCACACTTCCACTGTGACAGCAGCAGTGTGACAGTGCCCGTCCCCCTGGTCTACCGGATGCTCCACCGGCTGCTCCACCGGCGACGGTGGCCCGCCGCACACGTGAGTCCGCCCCCGCCGCTGGGGAGCGGCGGGGGCGGACTCGGGGTGCTGGTGCCTCTGGCCGGAGCCTGTTCTGGCCGGTGCTGCTTCTGGCCCGCGCTGCTTCTGGCCGGGGCCGGCTCTGGCCGGTGCTGCTTCTGTGCTGCGGCGCGACCGGTCTCGGCCTCCGGGGTGTGGGGCTACCGGGAGGCGGCGTCGGCCAGGTCGGCGTGGTGGCGGCGGGTGACCTCGGGGTGGGCCCGGGTGTAGCCCTTCCACTCGTTGAGACCGAACTCGGCGAACAGCGGGTTGTCCGGATCCGCGGTGGCGCCGGGGGCGTGCCGGGCGAACGGGAAGTCCAGCGGCTCGATGTGGGCGTCGAGGCGGGGGTTGTAGAAGAACGGGACGGAGAAGCGCTCGCGGGCGCCGACCGGGCTGACCACGCGGTGGTTGGTGGCCTTGAGGTAGCCGTCGGTGGCCACCTCCAGCAGTTCGCCGAGGTTGACGACGAAGGCGCCCGGCATCGGCGGGACCTCCAGGAAGGTGCCGTCCGGGCGCTCGACCTGGAGGCCGCCGACGGTGTCCTGGAGCAGCAGTGTGATGAAGCCGTAGTCCTTGTGGGCGCCGACGCCCTGGCCGGCGCCGTCCGGAGCGGTGCCGGGGTAGCGGACCAGCTTGAGCCGCAGGTGGGGGTGGCCGGCGAAGGCCTCGTCGTAGAAGTCGGGGCGGGCGCCGATCGCGGTGAGGAGCTCGTGCAGCAGCCGGCGGGCGGTGTCGCTGAGGTGGTCGATCCAGCCGAGCGCGGCGGTGCGCAGCTCGGGGAGCGCCGCGGGCCACTGGTTGGGGCCCTCCAGCCACCAGTACGGGGGCTCGCCGGTGCCGGGCACGTGCGGGGGCAGCTCGGCGCCGATGTCCAGCTGGTCGCGCCAGTCCTGGCTGCCGCCGGTGCGCTCGTCGCCGGTGCGGGTGTAGCCGCGGTAGTGGGGGGAGTTGAGGTTGCTCACGGCGAGCCGGTCGGCCTCGGGGAGGTCGAAGAAGGCGCGCATCGCGTCGGTGAGCGCGGCCGTCTCCTCCGGGGTGATGCCGTGGCCGACGAGCTGGAAGAACCCGACGTCGGTGGCTGCGGCACGGAGTTCGTCGTGCAGTCGGCGGCGGTCGTCCGGGCCGCCGTCGGCGAGCGAGAGGTCGATCACCGGGAGGGAGTCGGATATGGGGGTGTACTGCTGCGACATGTGTGACATCCGCTGGTCTCGTCCCGGCCTGTCCCGGTGATCGACCGGGGGATGGCCGGAGTGGCCGCCTGGTGCGGCGGGTGCTCCGGGAGCCGGGAGGTGGAGGCGGCCGGGTGGAGGCTGCCCTTGAGGGTGGGTGGCGCGAGGTTCAGCTGGAGCGTCGACAGGACATGCTTGTCACGCGGAGCAGGTCCACGTGGCGACGGCGAACAAGGATGAGCACGTCACCAGCGTAGATGACCTTGACCGGAGCGGGCGAGCCCCCTGCAGCGGAGGGCGGTCTCTCACTTGGCGGTGGCCCTTCAAGGGGTGGGAGGGGTGGAAAGCCTTGGTGCGTCGCCCCTCTCAGCCGTTGTTGAGGTAGGCCAGCACGGCCAGGACGCGGCGGTTGTCGTCGTCGGAGGGCTGGAGGTCGAGTCGGACGAAGATCGACGCGGTGTGCTTGGCGACGGCCCGCTCGGTGATCACCAACTGCTGGGCGATCGCCGCGTTGGAGCGCCCCTCGGCCATCAGCGCCAGCACCTGCCGCTCGCGCGGGGAGAGGGTGGAGACCGGGCCGGCCGAGGAGTTGTGGGTGAGCAGCCGGCTGATCACCTCCGGGTCCATCACGGTGCCGCCCCGGGAGACCCGCTGCACCGCGTCGATGAACTGGGCGCCGTCCAGCACCCGGTCCTTCAGCAGGTAGCCGATCCCGCCGGTGCTGCCGGCCAGCAGCTCGCGCGCGTACAACTGCTCCACGAACTGCGACAGCACCAGGACGGGCAGCCCTGGGTGCGCCTGGCGGGCGGCCAGCGCCGCCCGCAGCCCCTCGTCGGTGAAGCCGGGAGGCAGTCGGACGTCGACCACGGCGATGTCCGGCCGGTCGGCGGCCACCGCGGCGAGCAGTTCGTCGCCGGTCTCGACCGCCGCGGTGACCTCCATGCCGCTGGCCTCCAGCAGCCGGGTCAGGCCGTCCCGGAGGAGGAAGAGGTCTTCGGCGATGACAACGCGCACGGGATCTCCAGGTTCACAATGGTCGGGCCACCGGAGGGGCTGCTGATCGCGAGCACCCCGTCGAAGGCGGCCAGTCGGCGTTCGGTTCCGCTGAGGCCGGTCCCCCGGGACGGGTTGGCGCCACCGCGCCCGTCATCGGTGACCGATATCCGCAGCAGCCCGTCACTGTGCCCTATCTCGATCCACACGTGCGAGGCGCCGGCGTGTTTCACCACGTTGGCCAGCAGCTCGCTCACCGCGAAGTAGACGGCGGACTCCACCGGGGCGGGCGCCCGGCCGGGCAGCCCGCCGGTGAAGGTGACCGGCAGCGGGAGGTCCAGCGCGGTCGCCTCGACCGCGTCGGCCAGGCCGCGGTCGGCGAGCACCGGAGGATGGATGCCCCGGACCAGGTCGCGCAGCTCGCTCAGGGCCTTGACCGAGGACATCCGGGCCTCGACCAGCAGGGGTTGCAGGGCCTTCGGGTCGTCCTTCACCTGCTCGGCCACGGTCAGCAGCATGCCCAGGGCGACCAGCCGGGCCTGCGCCCCGTCGTGCAGGTCCCGCTCGATCCGGCGCAGCTCGGCCGCCCCGGCGTCGATGGTGTCCGCCCTGGTCCGGGCCAGATGACTGACCTGGCGGGCGAGTTCGCTCCGTCGGGACGGGCCGAGCAGGGCTCGGGCTGCCCGCTCGTGCACCCGCAGGAGCGGCGGCGCGGCCCACAGGGCGGCCAGCGGGGAGATGTAGAGCCCCATCATGTAGACGGGCCCCAGCGGGAGGAACGGCCCGTTCCGGCCGAGCACCTGGAGGGCGATCGGGGTCAGTACGACGATCACGGCGGTGATCGGGATGACGCAGCCGGAGACGAGCACCCAGAGGAGGTCCCGCCAGGTCGCCGGATCGGCCAACCAGCCGCCGGCGCGCATCCGCTGCCACGGCCCGGCGTCGACGCGGTGGTACGGCACCGGGATCGGCCGGCCGCTCCACCGGCCGACGATCCGCCGGTTCTCCGTCGCGATCCAGCGCGTGCCGAGCAGGCCGAGCACCAGCATCGCCGGTCCCAGGCAGAGCGATCCGGACCGACCGCCGGGCGGGGCGCCGCCGTAGAGATCGGTGGCCATCAGCGCGAGCGCGCCCGGCGCGAACAGGACGGCCCCGGCCGCCCGGCCGCCGCCCCCGGTGGCCCAGCAGAGCGCCCAGAGGGCGACCGGCGTCAGCGGCACCAGCAGGATCAGCGGCCCGCCCGGACCGTGGGCGAACGGCTCGGCGTCGTCGGGGCCGAGCAGGGCGGCGGCCAGCAGGACCGGCCCGGCCAGCAGCGCCATCAGCCCCGTGACGGCCAACGTGACCATGTAGAGCGCCCGCACGCCGGCCACGACGGCACCCTCCAGCTGCGCGACGGCCCTGGACACTGCGCTCGTCCTCATCCCGCGCCTCCCCTCCGGTCGGTGGCCCCGCGGCCCCGGTTGATCATCCGGCGTCAGTCTGCCGCGCCGTGACGTGCAGCGCTCTAGGTCTGCGCCCCCAATCCGGGGTGTACCTGGATACACCCCCGAGAGGCCGTCCAGACGGCTGTCCGTGCCCCGCCCCGAATTCGTAGCGTCATGTCCCGTCAGCCGGGCCGGACTTCCGGTGCCGGATCTCGAATCGTGGAGGGCCCGTGAACGCGCCGATCATCCGGATCCGCGGCGTCAGCAAGACGTACGACCGATCCGACGCCGCCCACCCCGCGCTGGCCGGGCTCGACCTGGAGGTCCGGGCCGGCGAGGCGCTGGCCGTGCTCGGCCGCTCGGGCAGCGGCAAGTCCACCCTGCTGAACCTGGTCGCCGGCCTCGACCGCCCGAGCGAGGGCACCGTCGAGGTGGACGGCGTGGCCGTCCACGAGCTCGGCGAGGCCGCCCTGGCCGAGTACCGGCGGAAGCGGATCGGCATGGTGTTCCAGTTCTTCAACCTGCTGGACGACCTGAACGTCGAGGACAACGTGCTGCTCCCGGCCCAGCTCGCCGGGATGCGGCGGGAGCAGGCCCGGGCCCGGGCCGGCGAGCTGCTGGAGCGGCTCGGGGTGGCCCGGCACGCCAAGGCCTTCCCCGGTCGGCTCTCCGGCGGCGAGCGCCAACGCGTCGCGGTGGCGAGGGCCTTGATGAACCGCCCGCCGCTGCTGCTCGCCGACGAGCCGACCGGGGCGCTGGACACCGCCTCGGCCGCCGACGTCCGCGACCTGCTCCGGGGGCTCAACGCGGAGGGCCAGACGATCCTGCTGGTCACCCACGACACCGCGCTCGCCGAGGCCTGCGCCGACCGGACCATCGAGCTGCTCGACGGCCGGCTGGTCCGGGACACCGCGGCCGTGCCGGCCCCCGGCGGTGTGCGATGAGCGAGCGCTGTGCGATGAGCGAGTGGTGGGGGTGCCCCCGGCCGGAGGCCGGGGGCGAGCGGATCACAGGAGGGCGCGTGCGGGCGAACGCCCCCGCCGGGCGAAGGGAGGCGGGCGCATGAGCGTACTGGGCAAGGTGGTTCGCGCCGGGGTCGGCCGCAAGCGGGTGCAGACCCTGGTCATGGTGCTCACCACGATGGCGGCCGTGACGGCGTGCATCCTCGCCACGGGCCTGCTGGTCGCCTCCCAGGGCCCGTACCAGCGCACCTTCGCCGACCAGCGCGGCGCGCACCTCAACGTGCTGTACGACCCGGCCAGGGCGAGCCCCGCCCAACTCGCCGCGACCGCGCACGCCCCCGGCGTGACGGCCTCGGCCGGCCCCTACCCGGCGCTCACCGTCCAGCCGCGCGCCGGCGACGAGCTCCGGATCCCGCCGGCCGGCAGCCTGCTCCCGCCGGTGACGCTGGTCGGCCGGGCGAAGGACGGCCCGCTGGACGGCCTGCGGATCACCATGGGCCGCTGGCTCGCCGGCCCCGGCGAGGTGGTGTTCCTGGACGGCCACTCGCCGCTGGGCGTCGGCGACAGCATGCAGTTCCCCGGTCTCCCCGGGCACCCGACCCTCAAGGTCGTCGGCCTGGCCGCCTCCCCCTCCTGGAGCGCGGACGGCTGGATCGCCCCCGAACAGGTCGCCGGGCTCACCGCGCCCGGTGCGGCGCCCGCCGCCCAGTACCTCTACCGCTTCGCCCACGCCGACACCGACGCCGAGGTGGAGGCCGACCGCGCGGCGCTCGCCGCCGCGGTGCCGGGCGGCGCCCTCGCCAGGGCCACCTCGTACCGGCCGGCCCAGACGGAGGCCAACCGGACGGCCGCGACCTTCGTCCCGTTCGTGACGGCCTTCGGGGTGCTCGGCCTGGCCATGTCGGTGCTGATCATCGGCGTCGTGGTCAGTGGCGCCGTCAGCGCTGCCACCCGGCGGATCGGCATCCTCAAATCGCTCGGCTTCACCCCGTCCCAGGTGGCGCGCGCCTACGTCGGCCAGGCACTGATCCCGGCCGGGGTCGGCACGGCGCTCGGCGTGCTCGGCGGGAACCTGCTGTCCGTACCCGTCCTCGGGGTGGCGCACAAGGCCCTGCGCGGCGGCCTGCTCGGCATCCCGCTCTGGGTGGACGTCGCCGTTTCGGCGGTGGCCCTGGCAGCCGTGGCGGGCACCGCCCTGGTGCCCGCGCTGCGGGCCGGCCGGCTGCGCACGGTGGAGGCGCTCGCGGTCGGCCGGACGGCGCCGGGCGCCCGGCGGGCAGCCTCCCGCGGCGGCCCGGGCCGGGCGAGGGCTTCCGGTCAGGCCGGCGCGTCGGGTCGGGTCGACACGTCGGGCCCGGCCGGGGCGTCGGGCCCGGTCGCCAGGGTCCAGCAGTTCATCGGCCGCCTACCGGTGCCGCGCGCCCTGAGCCTCGGGCTGGCGACCCCGCTCACCCGGCCGGGCCGCTCGGCGACCACGGCCGCCGCGGTGGTGCTCGGCACGGCCGGAGTCACCCTGTGCGTCGGCCTGACGCTCTCGCTCGGCTCCTTCCAGGACGGCCTCCAGGCCGGGCGCTCCGGAAAGGTCGTGGTCCAGACCCCGATCGAGAGCTCGACGAAGGCCCCCGACCACGTGGACGAGGCCGCCGCGGCCAGGGCGATCGCCGACCGCCCCGGCACCCGGGCCTGGTACAGCACCGCTCCGACGCCGGTCGCCGTGGCCGGGAACACCGGGCGCACCGCGGTGATCGCCTTCACCGGGGACGCCTCCTGGGGCGGCTACCAGCTGATCTCCGGCCGGTGGTTCCAGGGCCCCGGTGAGGTGGTCGTCGCCACCGCCTTCCTGCGCGCCAACCAGGTGCGCGTCGGCGACACCGTCACCCTCACCGACCACGGGCGCAGCACCCCGGTGCGGATCAGCGGCGAGGTCCTGACCACCAACGACCAGGTGTTCGTCGACCGGGCCGCACTGGCCCCGCTCGGCACCGCCGTCCAGGCCGACACGGTCGCCTTCCAGATCGACCTCACCCCGGGCACGGACGCGCAGGCGTACGCGGACGGGCTCGACGACGCCGTCCGGCCGCTGGGCCTGAGCGCCGAAGCGGGCCGGCAGCAGATCAGCATCGTGATGCTGGCCATGAACACCCTCGCCGGGACGCTCACCCTGCTGCTGGCCGTGGTGGCCGGCCTGGGCGTGCTCAACACGGTGCTGCTGGACACCCGGGAGCGGGTGCACGACCTCGGGGTGCTCAAGGCGCTGGGCATGTCGCCCCGGCAGACGGTCGGCATGGTGCTCACCTCGGTCTGCGGCAGCGGGCTGGTGGCCGGGCTGATCGGGGTCCCGATCGGGATCCTGCTACACCACCAGGTGATGCCGGCGATGGCCCGCGCCGCCGGGGTCGGGGTGCCGGAGGCGGACCTCACCGTGTTCCACCCCTCGGTGGTGGGGCCGCTGATACTCGGCGGCCTGGTGCTGGCGCTGCTCGGCGCCCTCCTCCCCGCCGCCTGGACCGCCCGCACCCGGACGGTCACGGCGCTGCGCACCGAGTGACGGCGGGGCGAGGCGGGGCGGGCCCTCCCTGCCACCCCGACCGGGGCGGCAGAGAGGCCGGGCCCTGCCGCCCCGCCCCGCCGGTGGCTCAGGCCAGCCGCGCCTCCGCGTACGCCTCCATGGCGGCCCGCTGGTACGCGGCCAGGCCCGGGGTGATGGCCTCGTACGCGGCGCTCCACTGGGCGTTCTCCGTGCAGGAGCGCGCGATCGCGCGGAACTCCTCGACGGAGACCGTCCGGAGGGCGGTGAGCGCCAGGTACTCGGCGTCGATGTGGCTCTGCACGGGCTCGGCGTCCGCCGGGTGGCCGGCCGCCAGCAGTTCCGCCAGGCGGATCATCCGCGCCGTCCGCTCGCGCTGTCCGGCCTCGACGTCGGCCTGGCTCATCGCGGCGGTGGCGCGCCGCGCCGCCTCGGCGTGCTCGGGGAAGTCCCGCAGGCTCTCCTCGACGTCGCCGGGCTCGATGCCCTCGAACAGGTTCTCCGGGCGGTTGATGCTGGTCATGGATGTGCCGTCCTTTCGGGAACGTTCCAGGTCGGCGATCGTGCGGGAGACGGTGGCGGCCAGGGTGTCCAGCCGGTCGCGCTCGGCGAGCAGCCGGTGCCGGTGGTCCCGCAGGGCCTCCAGCTCGTCCACCTGGTCGCCCAGGATCCGGGCGATCCCGGTCAGCCCGACCCCCAGCGCCCGTAGCACGAGGATCTGTTGCAGCTGGAGCAACTGCCGCTCCTCGTAGTAGCGGTGGCCGTTCGAGCCGATCCAGGCCGGGGGCAGCAGGCCGATCTCGTCGTAGTGCCGCAGGGTCCGGGCGGTCACGCCCGACATCCGGACGACTTCCGCGATCGGCCAAGCCGTTGCCATGCGCCGTCTCCCTCGTTCACGTTCGCTTGGACCAGGGCCGGTTCCTCCGGCCCTGGTCACGACGGTAGAAGCTGCCGCTGCGGCAGCTTCAAGCCCCGAGACCGTCCCGGGACCGGAACCAGTGGAGGGACTGCCCGTGCGGTCCGGTGAAGGCCACCGGCCGCTCGTCCAGGGCGAGCGCGAACAGCCCGGATCCGGCGGGCGCCGGGCGGGGGAGGCGCCGCTCGACGGCCGGCAGCACCGAGACGGCCTCGTTGGAGATCCAGTGCCCGGGCAGGCCGCGCATGGTCACCGCGAACTCCTCGCGCGCCTCCGGGGACAGGTAGGCGAGCACCGCGCTGTGGAACACCACCGGCGTGGCACCGGCAGGCACCTGCGCCACCAACTCCCGTACCGTCGCGTTGAGATCGCCGCGCACCAGGTGCGGCGGCTCGGTCCGGGCGACCTGGACGGCGCCGCGCAGCCGCTCCAGCCGGTGGGCCTGCTCGGGCCAGACCAGCGACTCCAGCCAGCGCACGTCCCCCTCGTCCCGGACGTCCAGCGGGTTGAGGTCGATCCCGGCGCGCCACACCACCTCGGGCAGCCGCTCCCGCAGCGACGCCGGCAGCGGTACCGGCCCGCGCACCGCGCACTCCAGCGTCACCGGGCTCTCCTGGGCACCGAACTCGACTGCCGGGTCGCCCGCTTCGCGCACTTCGCCCACGTCGCGCACTTCGCCCACGTCGCGCACTTCGCCCACGTCGCGCACTTCGCCCACGTCAACCGTGTACCGGTACCGGTACCGGTCGGGGTAGAGGCAGAGCCCCGCCGAGGCCCCCACCTCGATCAGCGCGAGCGGCTGCGGCAGCGCCGACAGCAGCGGCAGCAGGGTGGCGCACCGGCCGGCCTCGTTGGTCTGCGTCCGCCGTCGCAGCATCGTCGCCGCGACCTCGTCCCAGTGCGCCGATACCCAGGTGCGGAAGGCCGGATAGCCGGCCGTCACCGGTCCGCCGAGGTGGCGGACCGAACCGAACAGCAGATTCGGCTGCCGCTTCGCGACCGGCAGCCCGTCCAGCAGGGCGCACAACTCCTCGTCCCCGGCGACGCGTTCGGCGAGGTCCTGGTAGCTCGCCGAGTTGCCGCGGGCCTCCCGCTCCGCGAAGGCCCGGTAGAGGTCCCCGGTAGCACTGTCCACGTTCCGTACTTCCTTTCTCTTCAGCTCTCTTCGACTCTCTTCAGCGAATTGGCGCAGCCTTGTCCGTGCCTTGTCCGTGTCCTGTCCGTGCCTTTGCCGTCCGCTGTACGGGCGCTAACCCGGCCCCCGCGAGAGTGAGATCGCACCGCCACCGCCCGGAGGCGGCCGGGCCGGTGGTACTACGGCTGCGCCGCCGCCCGCAGCGCGGAGACCAGCGCGCCGAGCACCGGCTGCCCCCAGGCGCCCTCGCGTACTGCGGCGTGCAGTGCACGGACCGGCTCCGGGCCGCGGAGCCGACGCACGGTGACGCCCGGGTGGCGCTGGGCGAGTCCCAGGGCGGGGACCAGGGCGACGCCCAGTCCGGCCGCGACGAAGCCCTGCGCCGTCGCGTAGTCGGCGCTGTCCACCGCGATGGACGGCCCGAACCCGGCCGCGTCGCAGGCCCCCCGGACGACCTCCCGGCACGGGCCGGGCGGCTCGGCCCCCACCCAGGGCTCGTCCGCGAGCTCGGCGAGGTCCAGGACGCGCTTCGCGGCGAGCCGGTGGCCCCTGGGCAGCACCGCCCGGTACGGGTCGTCGCGCAGGTGGACCAGCCGCAGGCCGGGGTGCGCGGCGCCGTCGGACCGGACCACCACCGCGAGGTCGGCCCGGCCGTCCAGCACCTCGGTGAGCGGGTCCTCCGGGTCGGTCATGCCGAGGTCGAGCCGTACGCCCGGGTGTGTTCGGCGGAACGCGGCCACCGCCGGGGCCACCAACGCGGCGCCGGCTGTGGCGAAGTAGCGCACGGTCAGGCTGCCGCTGCGCCCGGCCCGCAGGTCGGCCAGCGCCGCGCCGGCCTCCGCGACCTGCCGCTCGATGACGGCGGCGTGCCCGGCGAGCAGCAGTCCGGCGGCGGTCGGCCGCACGCCGCGCCCGACGCGTTCCAGCAGGGCCGTCCCGGTCTCCCGCTCCAGCACCGCCACCTGCTGGCTGACGGCGGACGGGGTGTAGCCGAGCGCGCCGGCCGCCGCGCTCACCGAGCCGTGGTCGACCACGGCCCGCAGGACCTGCATCCGTCGGACGTCGAGTACCTCAGTCATGTAGCTCAGCTTAAAGGTGGTGAAGAACATTTCGCTTGTGCTACCGGGTCCCGTCGCGGGACCGTCGTCGAACACCCCGACACCCCCCTGGCACCCGACACCGCCCCCGGGCACCCGACCCCGACACACCCGACCCCGACACACCCGACCCCGACACACCCGACACCGTCACCTCGACAGAAGGAGCACCGCCCGTGCTGCGGATGGCCGTTCTCGCCCTGTTCTGGGGCTCGGGCTTCCTCTGGATCCGGCTCGCGCTCCAGCACGGGCTCACCCCCGTGCAGATCACCGTGCTCCGCTCGGTCCTCGGCGCCGCCGTCCTGCTGCTGCTCGCCCGTTCCGCCCGGCAGCGCCTGCCGCGCGGCGCCGCCATCTGGCGCCGGCTCACGTTGGCGGCGCTGCTCTGCAACGCGCTGCCGTTCCTGCTGACCGCGTACGGCGAGCGCGGCGTCGGTTCCGGCCTGGCCGGGGTGCTGCACGCGACCACCCCGCTCTGGTCCCTGCTGGTCGGTCTCGTGCTCGGCACCGAACGGGCCCTCGGCACCGAACGCGCCCGCGGCCCGCTGCGGTTGGGCGGTCTGGTGCTCGGCTTCGCGGGCGTGCTGCTGATCTTCTCCCCGTGGCGGGACGGCGGCGGCCTCCCGGTCCTGCCGGCGCTCGCCCTGCTCGGCGCGGCGGCCAGTTACGCGATCGCCTTCGCCTACATGGCCCGTGCCCTCACCGGCACGGGAACGGGCCCGTTGGCGCTCTCCGCCGCCCAGCTCACGGCCGCGGCCGGGCTGAGCACGCTCGCGCTCCCGGTCAGCGGCTCGCTCGACCCGGTCGCGGGCGCCGATCCGCTGGGACTCGTCGCCGTCGCCGTTCTCGGCGTCGCCTGCACCGGGCTCACCTTCCACCTCAACTACCGTCTCATCGCCACGGAAGGCCCCACGAGTGCGGCGACCGTCGGCTATCTGCTGCCGGTGGTCTCCACGGCGCTCGGCGCGCTCGTCCTCGGCGAGGAGCTGACGATCCGGACCGTCGCCGGAATGATCGTCGTACTCGCCGGTGTTTTTCTGACGAAACATCACCGGGCCCAGGCCCCCGCCCTCATGCCGACCCCCACCGCTTCACGCGACTGAACGGACCATGCACCCCCACTCCCTCTGGCGAACCGCCGACTTCCGCACCCTCTTCGCCGCGACCGCCCTCGCCCAACTCGGCACCAACGTCGGCTACGTCGCCGTCCCGCTGATCGCCGTCAAGGCGCTCGACGCGGGCCCGGGGCAGGTCGGCGTCCTCGCCACCCTGAGCACCCTCGCCTTCCTGCTCATCGGCCTGCCCGCCGGCGCCTGGGTGGACCGGATGCGCCACCGCCGCGTGCTGATCGTCGCCGACCTGGTGAAGGCCGCGTTGTACGCCTCGATCCCGCTCACCTGGTGGCTGGGCGGGCTCACCCTCTGGCAGCTGTACGCGGTCGCGCTGCTCACCGGCTGCGCGACGGTCTTCTTCGACGTCGGCTCGCAGAGCGTGCTGCCCCGGTTGGTCGGCCGCGGGCACCTGGTGCAGGCGAACGCCGCCGTCGTCGGCCTGATGGCGGTCGGCAACGTCGCCGGGCGCGGCGCGGGCGGCCTGCTGGTCCAACTGCTCACCGCGCCGTTCGCGATCGTCGCGACCGCGCTCAGCCACCTCGGCTCGGCGCTTCGCCTGATCGGGCTGCGCCGCACCCCCGCCCCCACCCCCGAGCCGATCGCCGACGAGGGCGGGGGCGGGGGCGGCGGCGATCGGTCCGGGGGAGGCGGGCTCGGAGCACAGATCGCCGAGGGGCTGCGGCACGTCCTCGGCAACCGGGAACTACGCGCGCTCGCTCTCACCGGGGCCCTCACCAACCTGGGCTTCCAACTCGTCAACACCCTGCTACCGGTGCTGTTCGTGCGGGAACTGGGCCTTCCCGCCGGGGCGTTGGGCCTGTTCTGGGCGGTCGGCGGGGTCGGCACCCTGCTCGGCTCGCGAGGCGCCCGCCCGATCGCCGCCCGACTCGGCTACGGACGCACGCTCGGCCTGGCCGGCGTCTGCGTGGCGCCCGCCGGGCTGCTGGTGCCGCTGATCGGGCACGGCCCCTGGCTGTTCGCGGCGGGGGCGGGCTGGCTGCTGGTCTCGCTCAAGACCGGGATGGACAACGTCCTCGGGGTGAGCCTGCGCCAGCGGATGACCCCGGACGCGCTCCTCGGCCGGATGAACGCCACCTTCCGCTTCCTGCTCACCGGCGCGCTCGCGATCGGCTCCGCGCTGTCCGGGCTGCTCGGCGAACTCGTCGGCCTGCGGGCCACCCTCTGGTTCGGCGGAGCCGTCCTCGCGGTGGCCTTCCTGCCGGTCTTCCTCTCCCCGATCCGCACCCGCCGCCGGCTCCCCGACGCCGAAGCCGACGCCGAAGCCGAAGCCTCCGAAGGCCCCGTCCCCACCCAGCTCCCCGCGCAGCCCCGACAGGCCTGAAGGCCTACCAGCCCGGCCCGTGCCCCGGCTGCCAGTCCAGCCCCAGGTGCGGGCGCGGGCGGTGGATCCGCAGCAGCGCGGTCACCGACCAGACGACCAGGGTCAGCAGGGCGTAGAACAGCAGCAGCGCCCAGAACGGCGTGGTGGACATGCTCCCGTCCTCGAACCGGCACCACGCGTCCGGCGGCAGCCAGGACGCGCCCGTCTCCAGCAGCCGTCCGCCGCCGGGCACGAGGCCCTGCTCGCAGCGCTCGCCGAAGTCCAGTGACCGCACGTACAGCAGCCCGTACAGCGAGCCCGCCGCCGCGAGGGACAGGACGGCGCCGAAGGTGAGCAGCACCGCCCGCCGTCGCCCGGTCGCCGTACGGATGTTCGTCACCGGGGCAGCGTACCGGCGCACTGTCCGGGGCGCCGCCGGGATCACCCGAGCAGGCCGCCCATGTGCGCGTCCTCGGCGAGCAGCCGCCACGAGCACCCGGGCGAGGCGAACGCCTCCGGGTCGACGGCCTCCACGAGCCGGTCCACCACGGTGCTCAGCAGCGACTGCGGGTCGAACACCGCCCAGGTGTCCCGGCCCCGCCCGCAGTCCCAGCGTTCCCACTCGGCGCGCAGCCGCTCGTACGTCCACAGCGCGTACAGCAGGGCGGACAGGTCGCGGTTGAGGTAGGCCTCCGGCTGGCCGTCGTCGTACCAGTCCGGCAGTTCCAGGCGGCCGGTGACGCCGTCCAGGGCGATCGTCAGATCGGTCGGCCAGTCCCCGAGCGCCAGGAACTCCCGCTGGTACGGGCGCTCCTCCTCGCCGTCGAAGTACTCCGGGTACGCCTCCGCCATCGTGACCAGCGGCTCCTCGCAGACCCCGAACATCGCCCCGCCCAGCGGCAGTCCGATCTCGGTCAGCAGCCGCCGGGTCGGCTCGTGCACCAGCCCGGCGGGCAGCTCCTGCGCCCGGTAGCGGTGCACCAGGCCCGCGCCGCCCTCCTCGCCCGTCAGCGCGGCGAGCTCCGCCACCAGCTCCGGGCCGACCTCGTACGCCGGACCGCCCGGACCGCCGGGCAGCGCGCCCCAGCCCAGCGTCCGCACGAGCAGTGCCGTGCCCCAGTGCGCGGGCGGCGTCGCGGACCGTTCGAACAGCCCGGGGTCGATCTCCCGCATCCGCCGTTCGGCCCCGGCCGTCACCTCGGCGACCACCGCGGGGCCGCGCCGCCCGTTCAGCGCGTCCGCCCGCCGGGCCGCCTCGGCGACCGCCTCCACCTCCCGCACCAATCCGGCCAGCGTGGGCAGACCGGAGGCCAGCAGGTCCCGCCGCGGGCCCGGTTCGCCGAGGAACACCTCGCCGGTCGTTCCGTCGAGCAGCACCAGGCCGCCGGCCGCGGCGAACGGCGCGCAGTACTCCGTCTCGCCCAGGACGAACAGCCGCTTCGCCTCCGGCAGTGCCGCCAACGCCCCGTCGCCGAGCACCCCGAAGTCCAGGAACGCCCCCGAGAGCGGCAGCCCCTCCCGGATCAGGAACTCCCGGCTCCCCGGGTGCACCACCCCACTCGGCAATCCGTCCGCCGCGACCCGCGCACACCCCACGTCCCCCACGTCCCCCGCCTTCCACCGCCCCGACCCTTGACCCCCAGACCCTAGCCGCCTCATCCGACACCAGCGCGGACAAGCCACCGCAAGCCACTGCAAGCCACCGCAGGGCTCCAGCCTGTACCGGGCGGGTCAGACGAGCCCGCCGGCCTCCCGGGCGGCCCGCTCCACGCGGGCGTGGTGGGCCTGCCACCAGGCCGCGTCGCCGGGGGCGGTGTTGATCCCGTCGGGGCGCTGGCCGGTGGTGCCGTCGACGATTTCGCGGAGGAGGTCGGCGTGGCCGGCGTGGCGGTGGGTCTCGGCGATCATGTGGACGAGGATCCGGTGCAGGGTCTGCTCGGCCCGCCGGCCGAACGGTATCCGGCCGATCGCGTCCAGCGGCAGCGCCTTGATGGTGGCGTCGGTGTGCGCCCAGACCCGGCGGTAGCGCCCGGTGATCTCTTCCGTCGTCTCGTCCGCCCGTGCCCACAGGTCGGCGTTCGGCTCGGTGTCGCCGGTGAACCACAGCGGCGTCGGTTCGGGGAACGGCCGCCCGAAGGTGTCGCCGAAGTACATCGCCTCGGCCCCGGTGACGTGCTTGACCAGCCCCAGCAGGTTGGTTCCGGTCGGGGTCAGCGGGCGCCGGAGGTCGTACTCGGAGAGGCCGTCGAGCTTCCACAGCAGGACGTCGCGGGCGTCCTGGAGGTAGATCCGGAGGTCGGTCTTGGGGTCGGTTGCCGTCATGGCATCAGTCTGTTGATCGCGTCGGACCTGTCCATCGATTTCCGTGCACCCAGGGGCCGGCAAGGGGGAGCTGCGGAGTGTGACGGGCGGGGCGGGGAGGGTGTGGACTTGAATCTTTACGAACGAATGTTCGATCCTGGGGTTGTGTCCGTTTTCGAACCTGCTTTCGATTCCATCGCCGAGCGACCGACGCTCCGGCCGGTGGCGCCGGCCGCCGTGCCGGCGGACGGGCAGGCCGGGCAGGACAAGCAGGACGGGCAGGCCGGGCGGGGCGTGCTGCCGGTGGTGCCGGCGCTGCGGGAGGTGCTGCCGGACGGCGGGCTGCGGCGGGGGACGGCGGTGTCGGTGGCGGGCGGGGACACCGGGCTACTGCTGGCGCTGGCGGCCGGGGTGAAGGAGACCGAGGGCGGCTGGGCGGCGGCCGTCGGGCTGCCGGATCTGGGGCTGGCCGCGGCCGAGGGGTACGGGCTGGACCTGCGGCGGCTGCTGGTCGCGGACGACCCGGGGCCGCACTGGGCCGAGGTGGTGTCGGTGCTGGCCGGCGCGGTCGAACTGGTCATGCTGCGCCCGGACGGCCCGGTGCCGCCGAAGCTGGCCACCCGGCTGGCGGCGGTGCTGCGGCGCAGCGGCTGCGTGCTGCTGGTGGCCGGGCCGTGGCCGGGGGCGGCCCTGCGGCTGGGGGTGCGGTCCGGGCGCTGGTTCGGACTGGGGGACGGTTACGGGCAGCTCGCCGGGCGGCAGGTGGAGGTGGTGGCCGAGGGGCGCGGTTCGGCGGTGCGCGGGCGGACCGCCCGGCTCTGGCTGCCGGACGAGCACGGCGCGGTACGGCCGGTCCTGGACCGGCCGGCCCTGGCGCGCCCCGTCCTGGAGCGTCCCGTTCCGGGGCGGCCCGGGGTCGTCGAGCAGCCGCTCGAACGGGTAGCGGTGGTGTGAGCGATGGCGGACGACAGGACACCGCGGGTGCTGGTGGTCTGGTGCCCGGACTGGCCGGTGGCGGCCGTCACCGGCGACGACCCGGTGGCGGTGACCGAGGGCGGGCGGATCCTCGCCTGCTCGGCGGGTGCCCGGGCGGCCGGGGTGCGGCAGGGGCAGCGGCTCAAGCTGGCCCAGCGGCTCTGCCCGGCGCTGGAGCTGCGCGACCGCGACCCGGAGGCGGAGACCGGCCGCTTCGAGCCGGTGGTCGCGGCGGTGGAGGCGTTCACGCCCCGGGTGGAGGTGGTCCGCCCGGGCCTGTGCGCGATCCCGGTGAAGGGGCCGGGCCGCTACTTCGGCGGCGAGGAGGCGCTGGCGGCCAAGGTCCGGACGGCGGTGGCGGACGCGTTGGCCCGGGAGCCGGTCCCGGACGCCGCCCCCGGCGCGGTCGCCGTGCCCGCCACGCCCACCACCCCCACCGCGACGGAGCACCCCCCGCCCCCGCCCGCCCAGGTCGGCGTCGCCGACGGCCTGTTCGCCGCCGTGCTCGCCGCCCGCGCCGGAGTGCTGGTTCCGGCCGGGCGGACGGCGGAGTTCCTCGCGCCGTACCCGGTGGGCGTGCTCGGCGACGAGGCGCTGGCGGAGGTGCTGGGGCGGCTCGGCCTGCCGACCGTCGGGGCGTTCGCCGCGCTGCCGCCCGAGGCGGTCGCGGACCGCTTCGGCCCGGCGGGGGCGGTGGCGCACCGGCTGGCCCGGGGCTTGCAGCCGCGCCCGCTGGTGCCGCGCGACCAGGAGCCGGACCTCGCCGTCGAGCAGCGCTTCGACCCGCCCGAGCCGCTGGCGGAGCCGTTGGTGTTCGTCGCCCGCACGCTGGCCGAGCAGCTGCACCAGCGGCTGGCCGGGGCCGGGCTGACCTGCCGCCGGGTGGCCGTCGAGGTGGCCTGCGCGGACGGGCGGACGGCCTCGCGGCTGTGGCGGCACGAGGGCGGGCTGTCGGCGACGGCGCTGGCCGAGCGGGTCCGCTGGCAACTCCAGGCCTGGCAGGGCGCGGGCACGTTCGCCGCGTCCGGGGAGGCGTCCGGGGAGGCGCCCGACGTCGGGTTCGCCCTGCTCCGGTTGGCCCCCGACGGCCTCTCCCCGGACCAGGGGCGCCAGTTGGCGCTGTGGGGCCAGGCGGTCGCGGACGACCGGGTGGAGCGCGCGGTGGCCCGGGTGCAGGCGGTGCTCGGGCATGCCGGGCTGCGCCGGATCGAGCCGGCCGGCGGGCGCGGTCCGGGCGAGCAGGCGGTCAAGGTGCCGTGGGGCGAACCGTACGAGGCGGCGGGGCCGGCCGGCGCGCCCTGGCCCGGGCGGCTGCCGGACGTGTGGCCGGCGGTGGTGCTGCGGGAGCCGGTGCCGGTGCGGGTGCTGGACGAGGCCGGGCTGCCGGTCACGGTGGACGGCCGGGTGGGGGTGTCGGCCCGCCCGGCCCTGGTGGTGTTCCACGATGGCCCGTCGGGCAGGGAGGGGCAGGGGCGACAGGAGCGGGTGGACGGCTGGACCGGCCCCTGGCCGGCGGTCGAGTACTGGTGGGACCAGTCGCTCGCCCGCCGCCGGGCCCGGTTCCAGGTCGTGCTGGGCGGTGGCCGGGCGCTGCTGCTCACGGTGGAGGGGGGTGCGTGGTACCTGGAGGCCGGCTACGACTGACGGCCACCGGCCCGAGGGGGGATCCGAGGGGGGGAGAGGTGACGAACCGCGAGAACGAAGGCGACCCCCGATGGGCTTCACCAGCCACCCCACCCTCCCCTGGAGCGAGCTGCACCGCCGCCTGACCGGCGCCGCGCCGGACCGTACGGTCGTCCCCCTGCGCCGCCCCGCCCAGGAGGAGCCCGCCCCCGGAGCCCCCGGAGTCCCCGGAGCCCCCGGCGACGGCAGCGAGCCCTGGGCCGAACTGCACGTCCACTCCGCCTTCAGCTTCCTGGACGGCGCCAGCGACCCGGAGGACCTGGTCGCCGAGGCGGCCCGGCTGGGCGTGGAGACGCTGGCGATCACCGACCACGACGGCCTGTACGGCGCGGTCCGGCTGGCCGAGGCGGCCCGGGGGACGGGCGTGGCCACCGCGTTCGGCGCCGAACTGACGATCCGTCACGACAGCTCAGAGGTGGAACACTTGCTGGTCCTGGCCCGCGACCCGGCCGGCTACCGCAGGCTGTCCGCCGCGATCGCCGCCGCCCAGCTGGCCGGCGGCGCGAAGGGCCGCCCGGCGTACGACCTTGCGGCGCTGGCCGGGGCGCACGGCGGCCACTGGGCGGTGCTCACCGGCTGCCGCCTCGGCCGCGTCCCGGCAAAGCTGGATGACGGCACGGCCGGGCACCAACTCCACACCCTGACCGAGGCGTTCGGCCGCGACAACGTCCACGTGGAGCTGATCGACCAGTGGCTTCCCGGCGACGACCGGCGCAATGACGCCCTCGCCGCGCTCGCCGCCGAGCAGGGCCTCCCGGTGGTCGCCTCCACCAACGCCCACCACGCCGGCCCGGCCCAGGGCCGGCTGGCGCAGAGCCTGGCCGCGCTGCACGGGCGCCGCACCCTCCAGGACGCGGTCGGCTGGACGCGGGCCGCGGGCACCGCGCACCTGCGCTCCGGCCGGGAGATGGCCGCCCGGCTGGCCCGCTTCCCGGGGGTGCGGCGGGCGACCGCCGAACTCGGCCGTTCCTGCGCCTTCGACTTCACCAGGCTGGACCCGGAGCTCCCGGGCTTCCCCGTCCCGGAGGGCGAGAGCGAGATCAGCCACCTGCGCGCCCTGGTCGCCACCGGGGGCCCGGCCCGCTTCGGGCCCGGCAACGCGGCCGCCCGGCGCCAGCTCGCCCTGGAGCTGGACGTCATCGAGGACCTCGACCTGGCCGGTTACTTCCTGATCGTGCACGACATCGTCGACTTCTGCCGGAGCCAGGACATCTGGTGCCAGGGCCGCGGCTCGGCCGCCAACTCGGCGGTCTGCTACGCCCTGGGGATCACCGCCGTCGACCCGGTCCACTACAAGCTGCTGTTCGAACGCTTTCTGTCCACCGCCCGGGCCGGGCCGCCCGACATCGACCTGGACATCGAGAACCGCCGCCGCGAGGAGGTCATCCAGTACGTCTACCGCCGCTACGGCCGCGAGCACGCCGCGCAGGTCGCCAACGTGATCACCTACCGGCCGCGGCTGGCGATCCGCGACGCGGCCAGGGTGCTCGGCTATCCGCAGGGCCAGGTGGACGCGTTCAGCCGGCAGACCGACTTCCGCTCCGCACCCGGTGCGGACGCCGTGATCCCCGCCGACGTGCTCTCGCTCGCCGCCCAACTCCACGGCCTGCCGCGCCACCTGGGCATCCACTCGGGCGGCATGGTGCTCACCAGGGAGCCGATCGGCGAGATCTGCCCGACCGAGTGGGCCCGGATGCCCGGGCGTTCGGTGCTGCAGTGGGACAAGGAGTCCACCGCCGGCGCCGGGCTGGTGAAGATCGACCTGCTCGGCCTCGGCATGCTCGCCGCGCTGCACGACGCCTGCGACCTGGTCGCCGAGCACCACGGCCTGCGCTACGACCTGGCCACCATCCCGGACGGCGACGCGGGCGTGTACGCGATGCTGCGCCGGGCGGACACCGTCGGCGTGTTCCAGGTCGAGTCGCGGGCCCAGATGGCGACGCTGCCCCGGCTCAAGCCGGACCACTTCTACGACCTGGTGGTCGAGGTCGCGCTGATCCGGCCCGGCCCGATCCAGGGCGGCTCCGTCCACCCGTACCTGCGCCGCCGGGCGGGCGCCGAACCGGCCGGCTGCCCGCACCCGCTGATGGAGAACGCGCTCGGCAAGACCCTCGGGGTGCCGCTGTTCCAGGAGCAGATGATGCAACTCGCCATCGACTGCGCCGGGTTCACGCCCGCCGAGGCGGACCGGCTGCGGCAGGCGATGGGCGCCAAGCGCTCGCACGAGCGGGTCGCCCGGCTGCGCGAGCGGCTGCTCGGCGGGATGGCCGAGCGCGGCATCCCCGAGGAGGTCGCCGAGGACGTCTACGGCAAGATCGAGGCGTTCTCCAACTACGGCTTCCCGGAGAGCCATGCGATCAGCTTCGCCTACCTGGTGTACGCCAGCGCCTGGCTCAAGTACCACTTCCCGGCGGCCTTCACCTGCGCCCTGCTGGCCAACCAGCCGATGGGCTTCTACTCGCCGCTGAGCCTGGTCGCGGACGCCCGGCGGCACGGCGTGCGGGTGCGCGGGGTGGACGTCAACGCCAGCGCGCCGCGCCCCACCCTGGAGCCGCACCGGGGGGCGACGCCGGAGCCGCCGCTGACCGCGGGCCGCCCGCAGCCGGCGATCCGGCTGGGCCTGGAGACGGTGCGCGGCATCGGCGCCCCGCAGGCCGCGGCGATCGCGGCCGGGCAACCGTACGCCGACCTGGAGGACTTCGCGCGCCGCACCGGTCTGCCCGCGCCGGCGCTGGAGGCGCTGGCGACGGCGGGCGCCTTCGACTGCTTCGAATTGACGAGGCGTCAGGCGCTGTGGACGGCAGGGGCGTTCGCCGGGATCTCGGCCGCACTGATCCCGGGGACCACGCCCGGGACGGAGGCGCCGCCGCTGCCCGGCATGAGCCCGGTCGAGGAGACCATCGCCGACCTGTGGGCCACCGGAACCTCCGCCACCAGCCACCCGCTCCAGCACCTGCGCGCCCGCCTGGAGCGCGGCGGCGCCCTGTCCGCCGCCGAACTCCCCGACGCGGCGCCGGGATCGGAGGTGGTGGTCGGCGGCCTGGTCACCCACCGGCAGCGGCCGCCGACGGCCGGCGGGGTGCTCTTCCTCAGCCTGGAGGACGAGACCGGCCTGATCAACGTGGTCTGCAACCGCCCGGTCTGGGAGTCCCGGCGCCGCACCGCCCTCGACCGGGCCGGCCTGCTGGTCCACGGCCGCATCGAGCGCGACCGCGGCGCCACCAACCTGATCGCCACCCGGCTCACCCCGCTGCGGATCGGACTCTGAGCGGGGTGAGCCGAGGGCGGGACCCTGGACCGCCCTCCACCCCAGGGGATGTGACGATCAGTCAGCTCGGGCGGGCGTCCGCCCCTTGCCCGGGGCGCCGGCGAAGACCTGGGCGATGGGGAGCCAGGCGGTCGCGGTGGGGCCGGTGGCGGTGAGGGCGAGGTCGTCGCGGTGGCGGCGCTGCGTCACCAGGAGGCAGAAGTCCAGGGCCGGGCCGGTCACCCGGTCCGTGGCGCCGTCCGGTCCGAAGGTCCACAGGCCGCCGTCGGGCGCGGTCAGTTCGAGCCGGACGGGCGATTCGGGGGCGGGCAGCCCGTGCAGGGTGAACGCGAAGCCGAGGGTGCGCAGCCCCAGGTGGGCGATGTGCCGCAGCCGGGCGGTGGGCTCGCGGGCGGCGCCGAGCGCGTCGGCGACGTCCTGGCCGTGCGCCCAGGTCTCCATCAGTCGGGCGGTGGCCATCGAGGCGGGCTTCATCGGCGGGCCGAACCACGGCAGCCGGGTGCCGGCCGGGGTGGCGGCCAGTGCGGCCGACACCTCCTCCCGGCCGGCGCGCCAGCGGGCGAGCAGGTCCGCGGGTGCGGCGGCCGCGCCGCTCGCCGCGCCCTCGTTCACCGGGTCGACGCCGGCGGCCGGCAGCGTGCCGAAGCGCTCGTCGAGGGTGGCGGCGAAGCCGTCCGCGTCGCGCGCGGCCAGCGCCGTCCAGTCGTCGGTCCAGGCCAGGTGGGCGATCTGGTGCGCGATCGTCCAGCCCTCGGCGGGCGTCGGGCGCGCCCAGCCGGCCGGGTCCAGTCCGGCCACCAGGGCGTCCAGCGCCGCGCTCTCGGCCCGCAGGTCGTCCAGCAGCGCGGCCAGGACGTCCGCCGCGGGCGTCGTCGGGGTGTTCGGGTCCGTCATCGGTTTCCCTCCTTCCGGGTCCGGCGCACTACCCGCCGGTACGTCACGGCCGCACCCTACGCCCGGCCCGGCCGCCGTGCCCGCCACTGCGTCGAAGACGCGGGGAGCACCCATGTCAGCACTCTCGCCAGCGGCCGTGCCGCGTGTGACAATCTCGCGATGACAAGGGCGAAGACGGGCCCCGGGGCCGCGGACACCCTCACCACCCCGGCGCACTCGGACGATCCCGGGCTCGCCGCCCGCGCCGCCGAGTTGGTGCGGGACGCCGTGCTCGGCGACCTCGCGCGGCGGGTGGTGGCCGAGTGCGGGGCCGACGTCGGACTGGTCGGCGTGCCGCAGCCGCCGGCCGGGCCCCGGGGGCGCGACGCGGGCATGGTGCTGCGCCACTGGGCCGGCACCCGGGCCGACCTGCTGCACGACCGGGCCGTCCCGACCGGCACCGGCCTGGGCGGGCGGGCGCTGGCCGAGCGGGCGCCCAGCTGGGTGCCCGACTACCGTGCCGCCACCACGATCTCGCACGACCACGACGCCGCCGTCAGCGCCGAGGACCTGTACGCGATGCTCACCGTGCCGCTGCTGCACGGCGACACCGTGTACGGCGTGGTGTACGCGTCGCTGCGTGCCGTCGTCCCGTTCGGGGACGTGCGGATCGCCGCCGTCGGCGAACTGGCCGCGACGGCGACCCGGGCCCTGGCCGGGGCGGCCGCCTGGCGGTCCGCGCCGCCCCGACGGGCCGCCCCCGTACGGCCGTTGACCCCGCGCGAGCACGAGGTGCTGCGCTGGGCGGCGACCGGCCGGACCAATCCGGAGATCGCCGCCCGGCTGGGCCTCACCTGCAACACCGTGACGGGCTACCTGAAGTCCGCGATGCACAAGCTCGGCGTCCGCAACCGGACCGAACTCGCCCTGGCGGCACGCGAGTCCGGCCTGATCGACCGGTGAACATGCCTGGTCGACCGGTGAACGTGCCTGGTCGGGGCCAGTGGGTGCGCCTCAGCCGACCTGCCGCTCCCGCCCCGTCCAGTACGGCTCGCGCAGCCGGAACTTCTGCAGCTTCCCGGTGGCGGTCCGCGGCAGGGCCGCCCGGAACTCCACCGAGGTGGGCGACTTGTAGCCGGCCAGCCGCTGCTTGCAGTGAGCGATCAACTCGGCCTCGGTGACGGGCCCCTGGCCCTCCCGGAGGACCACCAGCGCCTTGACGGTCTCGCCCCACTTCTCGTGCGGCACTCCGATCACCGCGGCTTCGGCGACCGCCGGGTGGCCGTACAGGCAGTCCTCCACCTCGATCGAGGAGACGTTCTCCCCGCCGCTGATGATGACGTCCTTCTTCCGGTCCGAGATGGTCAGTTGGCCGTCCTGGCCGAGGACGCCGCCGTCGCCGGTGTGGAACCAGCCGTCCCGCAGGGCGTCCGCGGTGGCCGCGGGCTGCTGCCAGTAGCCGTCCAGCACGGTGTTGGAGCGCACCAGGATCTCGCCGGAGGCGTCGACCCGCAGCCGGGTGCCGAGCGCCGGGGCGCCCGCCTGCACCAGCTTCTCGGCCCGTTCGGCGGCGGGCAGGGCGTCCCACTCGGCGCGCGAGCGGTTGACCGTGACCACCGGGGAGGTCTCGGTCAGGCCGTAGAGCTGCATGAACTCCCAGCCCAGCTCGGACTCGACCTGCTGCACCACCGAGGTCGGCGGCGGCGCGCCGGCCACCACGATCCGCACCCGGTCCCGGCCTGGCACCGGGCCGTCCCACTCGGCGGCCGCGTCCAGCACCATCTGGACCACGGCGGGCGCGCCGCTGAGAAAGGTCACCCCGTGCCGCTCGACCCGGCGCAGGATCTCCGCGCCGTCGACCTTGCGCAGCACGATGTGCCGGGCGCCGAGCCCGGTGAGGGCGAACGGCAGGCCCCAGCCGTTGGCGTGGAACATCGGCAGGGTGTGCAGGTAGACGTCCCGGTCGCCGGCGCCGTAGTGCAGGCCCATCAGTACCGCGTTCAGCCAGATGTTGCGGTGGGTGAGCTGAACGCCCTTGGGGCGGGCGGTGGTTCCGCTGGTGTAGTTGATCGTGGCGGTGTCGTTCTCGGCGATCTCGTACCGCCGGGGGGAGTTGTCGAAGTCGTGGAGCAGCGCGTCGCTGTCCGCGCCGAGCACGAACTTGTGCTTGGCCGTCACCCCGCCCAGCGCGTCGGCGAGTTCGGGGTCGACCAGCAGGACGGACGCGCCGCTCTGCTCGACGATGTACGCCACCTCCTCGGCCTTCAGCCGGAAGTTCACCGGGACCAGCACCCGCCCGTACCCGCTCACCCCGAACAGGGAGGTCAGCAGCCGGGCCGAGTTGTGCGACACGACGGCGACCCGCTCGCCCGGCCCGACGCCCAGCCGGTCCAGCCCGGCCGCTTGCGCCCGGGCCAGTTCGGCGACCCGGCGGTAGCTCAGCTCGCCCCAGGATTCGGCCGGCTGCACCGGCTCGTCGACGATGCCGACCCGGTCGCCGTAGACCAGCTCGGCCCGGTCGAGGAAGTCCATCACGGAGAGTGGAATCTGCATGCGCCCACTGTCCTCTCCCACCCGCCCGCCGGACACCCCCGATCGGGGGTGTCGCCTGTGGGAGCAGAGTGGAAGGAGCGGATTCCGTTTGCTGAGCCCGTCGCGAACAGACGGGCGACCGATGCGGCGGGCCGGCCGGCCACCTGCTAGGAAGATCGCAGCGAACGGCCATGCACCCACGGGGAGAAGCACCATGAGCGACCGACGACCAGGCACCCGCTACGAGGCCGGGGGACTGCGGTGACCGCCCCCGTCACCGCGCACCCGAGGGCCGCGGGCCTGCTGCTGCGCCCCTTCGAGGACGCGGACGCGCCGGCCCTGATCGAGGCGTACCGGGACGAGACGCTGCGCCGCTTCACCCGCACCCCGGTGGGGAACGCCGAGGAGGCCGCGCACTGGCTCGGGCTGCAGTACCGGGGCCGGGCGGAGGGCCGCCGGTACAGCTTCGCGGTGCTGGAGCCCGGCACGGGCGAACTGCTCGGCAACGTCGCGCTCAAGCGCGGCACCCCGGGCGGGGAGGCGGCCGAGGTGGGCTACTGGACGGCGGCCGCGGCCCGCGGCCGGGGGGTGGCCCCGCGCGCGGTGGTGGCGCTCACCGCCTGGGCCTTCGAGGTGCTCGCCGACGACGGCCTGGTCCGGATCGACCTGCTGCACCAGGTGGACAACGTGGCCTCCTGCCGGGTCGCGGAGAAGAGCGGCTACGCCTTCCAGGAGGTGCTGACGGCCTTGCCGCCGGAGTTCCCGTTGGACGGTCACCGGCACTCCAGGAAACGGCTGGACGGGGCCGAACGCGGCAGGTCAGAGTAGCCGGATGGGATCTCTGGTACGACATGTGACGATCGACTGCGCCGACCCGCACGGCCTCGCGCAGTTCTGGGCCCAGGCGCTGGACGGCACCCTGGGCGACCCCGAGGGTAACGAATTGTGCGTCGAGCGCAGCCAGGCCGAGCGCATCGCCACCGGCAACGCCTGAGCCAACGTTTGGGCCACCGCCTGGGCCACCGCCTGGGCCACCGCCTGAACGACCGGCCGCCGAGTCCACGAGGACTTGGCGGCCGGTCGGTTCGCCCCGCCTGGCGCACCCGTCACACGACAGGCCGACGTCTCGGGCCGTCGCAGTGGAACCGTCCGATAATCGAACCTGGCTGATGCCACGTCGCGGCGAGCTTCCCCGACCCCACCACCCGAGAGACAGGCAGGTACCCCATGGCCAGAATCGCCGTGATCGGCGCCAACGGCACCATCGGCAGTGCCATCGTCGCGGAGGCGGCCGCGCGCGGGCACGAAGTCACCGCGGTGGTCCGCGACCCGGACCGCTACCAGGGTGAGGCGGCCTTCGTCGAACGCGCGGACGTCCTGGACCCGGCCCAGGTGGCCCGGGTGGCGGCCGGCCAGGACGTCCTGGTCAGCGCGGTCGGCGGCGGCGACGGCCCGGGCCACCTGGCGCTGATCGGGCCGGCCGCCCGTTCGCTGGTGGAGGGCCTGCGCTCGCTCGGCGATGCCGCGCCCCGGCTGATCGCGGTCGGCGGCGCGGGCAGCCTGGAGACCGCGCCGGGGGTGCGGGTCTGGGACGCGCCGGGGCTGCCGGAGCCGGTGCTGGAGATCATGCACGCGCACGGCGCGGCGCTGGACTTCTACCGGGCGGTCTCCGACGTCCGCTGGACGGTGCTCAGCCCGGCCGCCGAGATCGGCCCGGGGGAGCGGACCGGCCGCTACCGGACGGGCCTGGAGCAGCTGCTCACGGATGCTGCCGGGCGCAGCCGGATCTCGGTGCCGGACTACGCGGTCGCCCTGGTCGACGAGGCCGAGCAGCCCGAGCACATCGGCGAGCGCTTCACCTGCTGCGCGCTGTAACCCTCAGTTACGGTGCGCCCGGTCAGCCGAGCTGGATCGACCGCTTGGCGAGCCCCATCCAGAACCCGTCGATGACGCTGCGCTGGCTGCCGAGGTCGGCCTCGCCGGCGCCGAGGGTGACGAACAGCGGGGCGAAGTGCTCGGTGCGCGGGTGGGCGAGCCGCCCGGCGGGGGCCTTGCGCTCGAAGTCGAGCAGCGCGTCCAGGTCGTGGGCGTCCAGGGCGCGCCGGCCCCAGTCGTCGAACTCGGCCATCACCGAGCTGATCCGGCCGTCGTTGCTGAGCGCCCGCAGGTTGTGGGTGAAGAAGCCGCTGCCGACGATCAGCACGCCCTCGTCGCGCAGCGGGGCGAGCCGGCGGCCGATCTCCAGCAGCCGCTGCGGGTCGAGCGTGGGCATGGAGATCTGGAGGACGGGGATGTCGGCCTCCGGGAACATCTCCACCAGCGGGACGTACGCGCCGTGGTCGAGGCCGCGGTCGGGGATGTCCTGCACGGGCGTGCCGGGGGCGCGCAGCAGCTTGCGGACGCGGTCGGCGAGCGCCGGTGCGCCGGGGGCGGCGTACTGGACCCGGTAGTAGTGCTCGGGGAAGCCCCAGAAGTCGTACACCAGCGGCACGGTGGTGACGGCGCCGAGGGCGAGCGGTGCCTCCTCCCAGTGGGCGGAGACCATCAGGACGGCCTTGGGCCGGGGCAGGTCGGCGGACCAGGCGGCCAGTTCACCGGGCCAGACCGGGTCGTCGGCGAGCGGCGGCGCGCCGTGCGAGAGGTACAGGGCGGGCATACGCTCGGGGGCCGCGGTGCTCATGGCGTCCTCCTCCTGGGTCGAACGGGACTGGTGGCTCGACAGAGTAGTTCAAATTTGAACCTCTACTCGCTGACCGTACACCTTCGTTCGAATTTGAACAACAGGAGTAGGCTTCACTGCATGTCCACACTGAACGAACCCCGCTGGCTGGACCAGGACGAGATGGCTGCCTGGCGGGGCTTCGTCGTCGCGAGCAACCTGCTCAACCGCCGACTGGAGCGCCAGCTCAAGGAGGACTCCGGCCTCTCGCACCAGCAGTACGAGATCCTGGTCCACCTGTCCGCCGCCCCGGCCCACGCGCTGCGGATGACCGAACTCGCCGACAAGCTGGTCACCTCCAAGAGCGGCCTCACCTACCAGGTCACCCAGCTGGAGCGGATGGGCCTGGTCGCCCGCCGCTCCTGCCCCAGCGACGTGCGCGGCGTCATCGCCGAACTCACCGACCAGGGGCGGGAGTCACTGCGGCAGGCCGCACCCGGGCACGTCGCCCTGGTCCGCGAGCTGCTGATCGACGTGCTCACCCGCGAGCAGCTGGCCGTGCTCGCCGAAAGCCTCGGCGAGGTCAGCGCCCGGCTGCGCCTCGACGACACACCCTGAAGTCCCTCAGTCAGTTCCCCTGCGCTGCCCCCCCGCAGCAGCCGCCGCTCCCGTTCGGCGGTCTACCGAGCCTGAGCCGGGGCCTGAGCCCGGACCGGCTGCGGGGCGCAGAGCAGGGCGGTCCGCAGGTCGAGCCGGTCCCGCAGTCGGGCCAGGCTGCGGCCGGTCAGCTCCTCGATCCGGCGGATCCGGTAGTGCACGGTGTTGACGTGGATGCACAGCGCCTCGGCCGTCCGCGCCCACGAGCCGTCGTGGTCCAGGAAGACCGCCAGGGTGCCCAGCAGCGAGACGCTGTTCTCCCGGTCGTGGGCGGCCAGCGGGGCCAGCAGCCGGGCGTGGAAGGCGGCCGCCACCTCCGGCGGGATGCCGCGAAGCAGTCCGTCCAGCGAGTCCAGTTCGGCGGCGCTGCCGACCGGGCCGGCCGAGCCCTCCAGTACGTAGCGGGCCTGCACCAGCGCCGCCCGCAGTGCGGCGGGGGCGGGCGGGGCGGCCGGGCCGACGCCCACCCGCAGGGTGCACCGGCCGGTCAGCCGGCTCTGCAGCGCGGGCCGGGCCCGGCGCAGCCGTTCGGCGACCTGCTCGACCGGCGCGGCCACCAGCGCGGCGGACCGCCCGCCGCGGTCGGTCCCGGCGGCGTACGGCGCGCCGAGCGGGTGCAGCGCCTCGGCCAGCGCGTACGCCGCCCAGGCGACGGGCGGGCCGTCGCCCGGCGCGGCACCCGCCTCGCCCGCCCGGCCGCCGTCGATCCGCGCGGTGACCGCCACCAGCGACTCGGCCCCGCCCAGCCCGCAGGCCGCGAGCGGCTCGGCGAGCCCGGCCTCCCCGGCGAGCGCGTCCAGTAGCCGCCCGGCGGCCCGGCGCCGCGCGCCCGCGTCGGCGTGGGCGCGGGCGGCGAGCGGGGCGAGCAGTTCGGCCAGGGCCTGGAGCGCCGGTTCGGCCGCCGCCGAGCGCAGGTGCGGGCGCAGCCGCCAGCCGTCGAACGGCGAGCCGTCCTGGGGCCCGACGGGCAGCCCGGTGTCGCCGCGCCCGGCGGGCGGGACGGGTGCGGCAGTGGCGGGTGCGGCGGTGGCGGCAGCGGCGGTGGCGGCGACGGCCCGGCCGCCGGCGGTGGTGATCGAGCAGTCCGGCACCCCGAGCCGGCCGACCGCGTGGGCCAGCACCTCGCCGGCCCCGGCGTCCGCGTGCAGCAGGTCGAGCAGTTCGTGCCGGACGGTCTCCGGGATCGCCGCGGTGTCCTGGGCGCCGGCCCGCAGGTCCCCCCAGAGCCGCAGGTAGACGCGGTCGGTGACGGCACGGAAGCTGACTCCGGCGGGCACCGCCAGCAGCGGGATGCCGTGGGTGCGGCAGGCGTCGGCGAGGCTGTCCGGGACGCTGCCGTGGGTGCCCTCGCCGGCCAGCAGCGCCGCCACGCCCGCGCTGCGCAGGGCGGTGGCGAAGCGCAGCGCGCCGGAGGCGTCGGCGGGCTGCCACCAGACCAGGCCGGTGAGGACGAGTTCGCCGGGCTGGAGGTAGCGGGCCGGGTCCTGGAGGTCGGTGGAGCTGAGCCCGGTGACCGGGCGGTCGAGCAGGTCCGGGGTGCCCCAGGCCAGGCGGATGTCCAGGTCGTCGAGGTGCAGCAGGTCGCCGACGATCATCTCTCGCTCATCTCGCTCTCGCTCTCGCCTTTGTGCGCCGCGCAAGGCTATGCCTCGCAAGTGCAAGGTTCAGGTGCGTATGGGCATCGTAAATGCAAGTCATGCGGCGGTGATTCTTCTTGTCGGATCATCCAGTGCGGGCCCCTCGGCGGGTGTGCGGAACCAGTCGTCCGCCCGATTGCGGTGCCGCTTCCATCGGCTTTCGCGGCTTCCGCCGGCTTCCACCGGTGCGGGGCGCGCCGAGCCGCCTCCTCGGACATGCCCGCCCCTGTCTCCGCAGTTGCCAGCCGAAAGCGCTTCATCCCGTCGCAGATGCAGCTGAAATCATCCTTTCGGCGCCGCAGCTGCGAATGCCCGAGCCCTTCCTCGGGTAACCCCCTCCCGGGTCGCAGCGGCGCGGCCCGGGAGGAGGGAGCACCATGACCCCGCCGAGCCCCACCGTCCGGCTGCACGGCCACTTCGACCGGCCCGCCGAGCTGTCGGTCGACCAGCTGCGCGCCCTCCCCGCGCACCGCGTCGAGGTCAGCTTCGACTGCCTGGCCGAGGGCGAGCAGCGGCACGACTACGAGGGGCCCGCGCTCTGGGACGTGCTGTGCGCGGCCCGGCCCCGGATCGACTTCTCCGGCCGCAAGCAGCGGCTGCGCTTCCTGCTGTCGGTCAGCGGCGCGGACGGCCACCGGGCCGTCGTCTCCTGGGCCGAGATCGACCCCGACTTCGGCGGCCAGCGGATCCTGCTGGCCACCAGCATGGACGGCGCCCCGCTGGACGCCGCCGGCCCGCAGCTCGTCGTCCCCGACGACCACTGCGGCGCCCGCTACGTCAGCGGGGTCACCGCCGTGTGGCTCGGCCCGCTGGGTGAACCGGCGGCCTGAGCCCCGGCCGCGCGTAGCCGGGCCTTGTGTCGCTGGGCCTTGTGCCGCCGGGTCGGCCGAGCCGCGGCCCCGGTCCGGGCCCCGGTCCGAGTCTTGTGCCGCCAACGGGAGCGTGGGGAGGATGGGCGCATGACGATCGATCTCGCCTTCGCCGAGCGCTTCGCCGAGGTCTGGGCCGCCGACTGGAACTCCCGCGACCTGGAGCGCATCCTCGCCCACTACACCGAGGACGTGGTCTTCGCCTCGCCCCGGATCCGGGTGCTCACCGGTGAGCGGCTGGACGAGGTGCGCGGCAAGGAGGCCCTGCGCGCGTACTGGGCGCAGGGCCTCGACCGCCTGCCCGACCTGCACTTCACCGTCGAGGACGTCCGCGCCTCCGTGGACACCGTCGTCATCAACTACCGCAACGAGCGGGGCCAGGCCGTCGCCGAGGTGCTGACCTTCCGCGACGGCCTGGTCTGCCGGGGCCTCGGCGCCTACGGGCCGGAGGCCTGACGCGGGCCCCCGTCGGATCCTCGCCGGGGCCGTAGGCCCTGCTCGGAGGGGGTGTGGGCCCGATCGCAGCCGAGACCGAAAAGAGCTCGCCGGATGCCTGTTTCCGTGCCAACATGCCCCATATGGGGACGATTCTGCACGGCACCCTGGTGACCCTCCGTACCGCCGGCACCGACGACATCCCGGCGCTCGCGGCCATCCGCGGCACGCCCGAGGTGTTCGCCCGCTGGCGGGGCGGTGACGACCTCGCCGACGCCGTCGCCAGCGACCTGGAGGAGCCCGACACCGAGACCCTCGCCGTCGAGGTGGGCGGGAAGATCGTCGGCGCCATCCAGTGGTACGCCAACAACGACGACGAGTACCGGCACGCTGGCATCGACATCTACCTCGACCCGGAGGTCCACGGCGTCGGCCTCGGCGCGGACGCCGTCCGTACGCTGGCCCGCCACCTCGTCGACCACCACCACTACCACCGGCTGATCATCGACCCGGCGGCCGACAACACGGCCGCGATCCGCTGCTACGCGAAGGTCGGCTTCCGCTCCGTCGGCACCATGCGCCAGTACGAGCGCGGCCCGGACGGCACCTGGCACGACAACCTGCTGATGGACCTCCTCGCGGACGAGCTCCGCTGACCGGCGCGCGAACTCCGCTGACCGGCGCGCCCGTGCGGCGGTAGGCGGCCCGGCAGCGGCCCGACCGGTCCGGAGCGCGCGTGGCGCGGAGTCAGATCGCGGCTGCGCCTGCGGTCGCCCGCTCCGGCGCCGGGCAGCCGCAGGTGCGCCGCAGCACCAGCCGGGCCGGGAAGGTCCGCGCGCCGGTGGAGCGCCGCTCGGCCCCGCCGAGGACCAGGTCGACCGCGGCGCGGGCCATCTCGTCCTGCGCGGTCGCGACGGTGGTCAGCGCCGGGCCGGCGATCACCGCCTCGGCGATGTCGTCGAATCCGGCCACCGCGAGCTGCTCCGGCACCCGGATGCCCAGGTCGTCGGCGGCCCGCAGCAGGCCGATCGCCTGGTCGTCGGTCGTGCAGAACACGGCGGACGGCCGGTCGGGCCGGGCCAGCAGGGCGAGCGCCTCGGCGTGCGCCCGGACGCGGTCGAACGGCGCCGGCACCAGCCGCCCCTCGGTCGCCAGCCCGGCCTCGGCCAGCGCGGCGGCCCAGCCGGCCGTCCGCCCGGTGACCGGGTCGTGCGGGCTGAGCGCGAGGGTGCCGCCGAAGCAGTGCACCTCGGCGTGGCCGTGCCCGAGCAGGTGCCGGACCACCTCGCGGGCGCCGCCCTCGTCGTCCGCCACCACCGCGACGCCGTCGGCGGTCTCCGCCCGGTGGTGCAGCAGCACGACCGAGGTGCCGTCGCCCACGTCGAAGCCGGTGAGCCCGGGGGTGGCCGGGTCCTGGGTGACGAGGATCAGCCCGTCGACCTGCATGCCGAGGAACGCGCGGATGTAGTGCGCCTCGCGCTCGTCCACGTAGTCGGAGTTGCCGATCAGCAGGAGCCGGCCGTGGTCGGCGGCGGCCTGCTCGACGGCGTGCGCGAGCCCGGCGAAGAACGGCTGGCGGGCGTCCGGCACGACCATGCCGAGCAGGTTGGTCCGCCGCCGTGCCATCGCCTGGGCGACCCGGTTGGGGCGGTAGCCGAGCTCCTCGACCGCCGCGAGCACCCGCGCCCGGGTCGCGGGCGCCACCGGCCGCGGCCCGTCGTTGATCACATAACTCACGACCGCCGTGGACGTCCCCGCCACCCGCGCCACATCGTCCCGTGTCACCCTCGCCATGCCCGCGAGCCTACACAGCGCCTCCGACAGCTCCGGGCTGCCGTCGCCGCCGGGCGCCCGCCGTGGTCAGTACGTGTGGTCCGCGGTGATGTCCGCCGAGAGGCCGAGGGCCTGTTCGGCGGGTCGCCCGCGCAGCGCCAGCAGGGTCTGGGCGAGCGCGTCGACGGCGGCCAGGTGGGCGAGCCGGCTGGCCGTGGTCTCCAGGCCGAAGACCAGGTCCTGCCCGCCCGCGACCAGGGTGTGGGTGGCCGTCTCGGTGAGCGGCGAGCGGGCGTAGCTGGTGAGCGCGACCACGGCCGCCCCGGCTGCCCGGGCCCGGCGCGCGGCGTCGATCACCAGCGGGGTGGCGCCGCCGTGGCTGACCGCGAAGCAGACGCCGTCGGGCGGGAGCTGGGCGGCGGCCAGCTGGGCGGTGAGCGGGTCGGCGGGGGCGTCGACGCGCAGGCCGAGCGCGCGCAGCCGGTAGGCGAGGTCGAGCACCACCGCGCCGGACAGCCCGGAGCCGACCAGCACCACCTGGCCGGCGCCGGCCAGCACGTCGGCGGCCGCCCGCAGGTCGTCGGCGGTGAGTGTGGCGGTGATCCCGTCCAGGGCTGCGCGGGCGGCCCGCAGGGTGTCGGCGAGGGCCCGGGCGGCCGGGTCGCGTGCGTCGTCGTCGGCGGGGGCCGGGGCCGTGGCGGGGGAGTGCCGGGCGGCGGCGATCTTCAGCTCCTGGTAGCCGCGGAAGCCGAGCCGCTGGCAGGCCCGGACCACGGAGGAGGGGGCGGTGCCGGCCAGTGCGGCGACGTCGCTGACGCTCAGGTGCACCAGGCCGGCACCCCGGTCGAGCACCACCTCGGCCACCCGCGCCTCGGCACCGCGCAGGTCGCCGAGCCGGGCCCGGATCCGCGCGGCGAGCTGGGACTCCAGGGGCGTCATGTCGGAATGTCCTTCCATGGCGCTAGGGTAGCGTGGAATTTGGTTCCAGGCCGTGCCGGGTCGCCGGAAGGCCGTCGGAGGGGAGCTTCGCCATGCCCGAGATCGTGCCGGCCGTGCCGGTGGCCGTGCTCGCCGCGGCCGTGCTGCACGCCGTCTGGAACGGCCTGGCGCACCGAATAGCGGACAAGCTGGTCGGCTTCGCGCTGATCAACCTGACCTACACCGCGTGCGCGCTGGTCCTGGTGCTGCTCAACCCGCTGCCGGCGGCCTCGGCCTGGCCGTACCTGCTGGCCTCGGTCGCCGTCCAGACGACGTCGACGGTCCTGCTGCTACGCGCCTACCAGCTGGGCGACTTCGGGCAGATGTACCCGATCGCGCGCGGCTCGGCGCCGCTGCTGGTGGCCCTGCTGTCGGCCACCGTGCTCGGCCAGCGCCCGGGCGCGGGCGAGCTGTTGGGCGTCGTGGTGATCTCCTGCGGCCTGATCGGGCTGGCCTTCGCCAAGGGCGTCCCGGGGCGGGCGCAACTGCCCGCGCTCGGGGCCGCCGCCGGGACGGGCGTGATGATCGCCGTCTACACGGTGCTGGACGGCAGCGGCGTCCGGCACGCCGGGACGGTCGGCGGCTACGTGGCCTGGCTGTTCCTGTTGCAGGGGCCGACGCTCGCGCTGATCGCCTGGGCCCGGCGCGGCCGTTCGCTGCTGACCGGGGTCGGCAAGGTGGTGCCGGTGGGGATCGCGGGAGGCGTGCTCTCGTTGACGGCCTACGGCCTGGTGGTGTGGGCGCAGTCCCGGGGGGACTTGGCGACGATCGCGGCGCTGCGCGAGACGAGCATCGTGATCGCCGCCCTGATCGCCACCGTGGTGTTCCGGGAGCGGCTCGGCCGTCTGCGGCTGAGCGCCAGCCTCATCGTGCTGGCCGGGATAGCCGTCCTGGAGCTGGCCCGGCCGTAGCGCTGTCTGGCCGATCGCGGGCTGATCCACCGAGACCGGCCGGACAGGATTCGGTGGCCGTCAGCCCTTTTCCGGCACGATCACGGTCAGCGAGGTGCTCAGCACCTCGAAGCCCAGGGACTCGTAGAGCCGACGGGCCGGGTTGCTGTCGGTGACGGCCAACTGCACCTCGACGAGCCCGCGTTCGGCGGCGTCGGCGACGGCGCGGCGCAGCAGGTCCGCGCCGAGGCCCCGGTAGCCGAGCTCCGGGTGCCGGAAGACGTCGGCGATCCACGGCAGGCCGCCGCGGTCGGTGAGGACGAGCCCGGCCACCACCCGGTCCTGCGCGTCCACGGCGAGCAGGCTGGACGGCAGCACCGGCCCGATGACCTCGCCGGCGAGCAGCGGGGCGATCCGCTCCGCCAGGGCCTGCCGGTCGTCGCCCGCGAAGTGGTCCGGGTGCCCCGGGGCAAACGCGGCCCGCCAGGCCTCGAACAGGTCCTCGGGCGCGCGGTCGCAGGGCACGGCCCGCAGGCCGCCGCGCAGCGGGGCCCCGGCCCAGTCGGCGGGCGGCGGGTCGGCGACCAGGTCGCGCCGCATGGCGTGGGAGTGTCGGAGCACGGTGGCGCCGTGCTCCAGCAGGGCGAGGCCGAACTCGGGGGCCCCGGAGACCACCCACCCGGCCAGCTCGGTGCGGACGAATTCCACCGGGTCGGTGCCGTCGTTTCCGTCCACCACCTCCAGCAGGTCGGCCCAGGGCCGCCCCTCCCGCTCGCCGAGGAGGTAGCGCACCACCGGTACGCCCTCGCCGTTCCGCCCGATCACCCAGTCAGTCTCGGTCACACCCAGCCCCATTCGTACGGTCGTTCGTCCGCCGTCATGGTCGACGAGAGTGCGTCCGGGGGCAACCGAATTGTCAGGCCACCACCGCGGCGCGGACGCAGAGCACGTCCGGCAGGTGGGAGATCAGCGGTGACCAGCTCTCGCCCTCGTCGTGGCTGCCGTAGACGTCGCCGGTCCGGTTGCCGAAGTAGATCCCGGCCGGTTCGGCGTCGTCGGTGCGCAGCGCGTCGCGCAGCACGACGCCGTAGTGGTCCTCGCCGGGCAGGCCGTCGGCGAGCGGCTGCCAGCTGGCGCCGCCGTCGGTGGTGCGGAAGACCCGGCACCGGAGGCCGGGCGGGATGCGGTCGTCCCCGCCGCCGAGCGGGAACAGGTAGGCGGTGTCGCCCCGGCGCGGGTGGGCGGCGACGGCGAAGCCGAACGCGGCGGGCAGCCCGTCGGCGACGGAGCGCCAGCTCGCGCCCCAGTCGTCGCTGCGGTAGACGCCGCCGTGGTTCTGCAGGTACAGCCGGTCGGGGTCGACGGGGTCGGGGGCGATCTTGTGCACGCACTGGCCGAACTCGGGGTACTGGCCCTCCTCCGGGAGGAACTCGGCGCGCAGGCCGGTGTTGGCGGGCTCCCAGCTGTCGCCGCCGTCCTTGCTGCGGTAGACGCCGCCGGTGGAGACGGCGACCAGCAGCCGCTGCGGGTCGCGCGGGTCGGTGACGACGGTGTGCAGGCCCTGGCCGCCGTAGCCGGCGCCCCAGTCGGTCCGGTGCGGGTGGTTCCAGAGCGACTCGACCAGGCGGAAGGTCTCGCCGCCGTCCTCGGAGCGGAACAGCGCCGCGGGCTCGGTGCCGGCGTAGACGACGCCGGGGGCCTCCGGGCCGGCCGGCTGGAGCTGCCAGACCCGGGTGAGCGAGGCGCCGGTGGCTTCGGGGAAGCGGATCGCCGGCTGCGGCGGCTCGTACCAGGTGGCGCCGAGGTCGTCGGAGCGCCAGACGGACGGCCCCCAGTGGCTGCTGTCGGCGCCGACCAGCAGCCGGGTGCGGCCGTCGCGGCGGTCGATGGAGACGGAGTAGACCGCGTTCATCCGGAAGTGCGGCCCGCTGAACTCCCAGTCCAGCCGGTCGCGGCTGCGGCCGAGAAAGAGGCCCTTCTCGGTTCCGACGGCCAACAGCACTTCGGTCATGCCCACACCACCTGGTGACGAGTACGGCCCCCCGGGACGGCTCCCGCCGCCCAGTGTCCCGCCGTTCACCGGCGGCCACATCTCGCCGCGCCCACTCACCCGGAAGGCTCTCTCGTCAGGAAGGCTCACCCGCCCGGCTCACCCCCGGCAGCCCTCCAGCAGCCGCAGCCACACCTCGCTGATCGTCGGGTAGGAGGGCACGGCGTGCCAGAGCCGGTCGATCGGCACCTCGCCGACCACGGCGACGGTCGCCGAGTGCAGCAGTTCGGCGACCCCGGGGCCGACCAGGCAGGCGCCGACCAGCACCTCGCGGTCCAGGTCGAAGACCACCCTGGCCCGGCCGCGGTAGTGGTCGCCGTACAGCGAGGCCCCGGCGACGGCGCCGAAGTCGTGGTCGACGGCCTTGACCCGCAGCCCGGCCCCTTCGGCCGCCGCCAGGGTCAGTCCGACGGCGGCGACCTCCGGATGGGTGAACACGACCTGCGGCGCGCCCGCGCTGTCGGCCGACGCGGCGTGCGCGCCCCAGCGGGAGGTGTCCAGCGCACGCCCCTGGGCGCGGGCCACGATCGCCGAGCCCGTGATCCGGGCCTGGTACTTGCCCTGGTGGGTGAGCAGCGCCCGGTGGTTGACGTCCCCGGCGGCGTACAGCCACTCGCCGTCGACGCCGAGCACGGTGCAGCTGTCGTCCACCTCCAGCCAGCCGCCCGGCTTCAGCCCGACCTGCTCCAGCCCGACGTCGGCGGTGCGCGGGGCCCGTCCGGTCGCGTACAGCACCTCGTCCACGGTCAGCCGCTCGCCGCCACCGAGCGTCAGGACCACCGGCCCGGCGCCGTCCGCCCGCTCCAGCGCGGTGGCCTCCGTCCCGAACCGGAGGTCCACCCCGGCCTCGCGCAGGCCCTCCGCGACCAGCTCGCCTGCGAACGGCTCCATCCGCGGCAGCAGGTGGTCGCCGCGCACCAGCAGCACCACCTCGGAGCCGAGCGCCCGCCAGGCGGTCGCGAGCTCCACCCCGACCACGCCGCCGCCGACCACCGCCAGCCGCCCGGGCACGGCCGGAGCGGCGGTCGCCTCCCGGTTGGTCCACGGGTGGGCCTCCGCCAGCCCCGGCACGCCCGTGGGCAGCACCGGGCGGCTGCCGGTGCACACGGCGACGGCGTGCCGGGCGGTGAGCACCCGCTCGGTGCCGTCCTCGGCCTCCACGGTGACGGTCCGCACGCCCGCCAGCCGGCCGTGGCCGCGCACCAGCTCGATGCCGGCGTTCCGCAGCCACTGCACCTGGCCGTCGTCGTTCCAGTGCGAGGTGAAGGAGTCCCGCCGGGCCAGCACCGCGGCCGGGTCCAGCCGCCGGTCGCCGACCGCCTCCCGGGAGCCGGCCACCGCGCGGGCGTCGGCCAGCGCGGCCACCGGGCGCAGCAGCGCCTTGCTCGGCATGCAGGCCCAGTACGAGCACTCGCCGCCGACCAGTTCGGCCTCCACGACCACCGTGCGCAGGCCGGCGGCGGCCGTCCGGTCGGCGACGTTCTCGCCGGTCGGGCCGCCCCCCAGGACGATGACGTCGTACTCCTCGGCGGTGCTGGTCATACCCGGTCCTCCGTGCTGTCGATGGCCACCCCGGCCCGCAGGGCGAGGGTGATGGGCGTGTGGTCGCGGACGTCGAGCAGCCGGGCGTGCCGGGCGCGCCGGGCGTCGTCCAGCGCGTCGGTGAGGGCGCCGGTGAGGGCGGCCTTCCGGGAGGTCGGCCCGTGGCTGCCGTTCGTCTCGTACCCGAGCCTGACCCGAACGGCCTCCAGCGGCCACTTCTCGCGCTCCGCGTGCATCCGCAGGGGCTCGCTTTCCTATGGGATCCGGCCCCCGGCCGGACGGGCGCCGGGCCGTGTGCCCGGCGCCGTGCCCATCCTGCGACGTCGACGGGGCTTCGCGCAGACGAACCCGCAGATGAACGCGCCGACGAACCCGCCGACGGGTCCGAGCCGAGGGAGGGTCAGAGCGCCGCGAGCTCGGCCAGTACCGCCGCCGTGTCGGCCGGGCGGGAAAACATCGGCCAGTGCCCGGTGGGCAGTTCGCGCAGCTCCCAGTTCGGCCCGTCGAGCCCGGCGAACCACGGGTGGCCGGCCGTGATCATCGCCTGCACCTGGGCGAGCGGGAAGGAACAGGTCACCAGTGCCTGCGGCAGCGCGGCCGAGGCGCCCGTCAGCCGCAGCCGGTCCCGGTACGCCCCGGCCGGGTGCGGGGTGGCTCGCTCGCGGATCCGGGCGAGCGCGGCCTCGTCCAGGCCCTCCACACTGGCGCCGTCGGCGGCGAGGTCGGCCCAGGAGGGCATCGGGAGGCGGCCGTCGACCACCGAGGCGTCGGCCGCCGCGCGGTGGTCGGGCTGCCAGAGGTCGTACAGCGAACCGCCGTCGATCATCGGGCCGCTGTCCAGGTAGACCACCCGGCGGATCCGCTCCGGCATCCGGTCCGCGATCCCGCCGGCCGGGGCGCAGGCGCCGCTGTGCGCGACCAGCACCACCTCCCACAGGTCCTCGCGGACCAGCAGGTCGGCCAGCGCGGCGATGTGCTCCGCCAGCCCGATCGGCTCGGCCTCGCCCGCGCGCTCCGCCAGCCCGGGCAGCGTCACGGGATGGACGGTGTGCCCGTCGGCGCGCAGCGGCCCGGCGACCTCCTCCCAGGCCCAGGCGCCGAGCCAGAAACCGGGGACCAGTACGAACGTGCTCATGGTGGATCGCTCCTCGCGGTCGGGCGGGATCTCCGTCGCCGACGACCCTAGGGCGTGTCGTCAAACCCCCGCCTGCGCGCCGGCGCCGGGGCACGCACCTCGCCGCGTTGTCGTCGGTCGCCGATGCTCCGCATGGACTCCCTCCTCCGCCTTGCGATGCACGCACCCCAGCGCCGCCACGCCCGCCCTCCGGGCGGACGACGGGGGTTTGACGACACGCCCTGGGACCGACCCCGGCCGGACTTCGCCCGGATTTTCGCCCGGATTACAGAACGACCGGGCCCGGGGAGTCGCACTCCCCGGGCCCTCGGACAAGCGGACGTCCGGACGCCCCGGACACCCGGACGGGTCAGGCCTGGCCCTCGGCCGCCTGCTCCTGCGCCACCTTGCGCTTCACCTCGGCCATGTCCAGCTTCCTGGCCTGGCCGATCAGGTCCTCGAACACCGACTCCGGCAGCGCACCGGCCTGCGAGAAGACGAGCACGCCCTCACGGATGATCGCCAGCGTGGGGATCGACTGGATCCCGAACGCGGAGGCCAGCTCCACCTGCGCCTCGGTGTCCACCTTGGCGAAGACGAGGTCCGCGTGGCGCTCGGCCGCCTTCTCGTACACCGGGGCGAACTGGCGGCACGGCCCGCACCACCCGGCCCAGAAGTCGATGAGGACGAAGTCCTGGCCCTCCGGGCCCGGGACGATGTCGTCGAAGTTCTCCTTGGTCAGCTCGACCGTGCTGCTCATCTCGCGATTCCTTCCCTTCCGGAGGCGGCGCTACCGATCACGTGCTCGCGACAACCGTGCGCCCCGACGGGGTATTCCGGAGCCGTCCGCGCCGGGTAGCCGCCCGGGCCGGTAGCCGCCCGCGCCGCAGCCGTCCCCACCGGTAGCCGCCCCCCACCGGTTCAGCGCCCGGGCGCCGCTCACGGCGTGGAGCGGAAACCCCACGGGTGGGAGACCTCGTACGCCGCCAGCCGCTCGATCCGGGCCGGCCCCTGCACGCCGGGCCAGCGCGGGTTCGGCGTGCCGTCGCCGGTCAGGTGCTCCCGTCGCCAGACGCCGTTCCAGCCGACCCGCAGGGCGGGCTCGAAGCTGTGCCACCGTCCGCACGGGCACGGCTGCCGTACCCAGGCGCAGGTCCGGCAGAGTTCGGCCAGGCCGTGGCCGGTCGAGCGCGGCAGCACCGGCCCCTCGTCCCCGCAGGCCGGGCAGCCGGGCAGTACGGCGCCGTCCAGCAGCGCGTTCTGCCGCCGGACGTAGTCGGGCAGCCGCAGCGGCGGGTGGAGGAAGGGGTCCGCCCGCCAGGCTGCGTCCGGTGCGCCCCACCAGGGGCGGTTCCACCACACCGGCTCGGTCGGTTGCCGCCGCCCGGCCCGCTTCTCCGCCCGGCGCCGCGCCTCGTACTCCCGCGCTCCGGCCAGCCACAGGACCCGCGCCTCGTGCAGCTCCTCCACGGCCCGCACCAGCGAGTCCGGGTCGGCCTCCATCAGCCGGGGCATCCGGGCGCTGAGCGTGAGGTGGTGGTAGGTGGCCCGGAAGCCGTACGGCGCGAAGCAGGTCAGGCAGGTCCGCAGGGCGTTGAGCCGCCGGCGCACCGGCAGCCGCTCGTCGTGCACCCGGGCCCGGTGGGTCAGGAAGCTGGTCACGGCTGCCCCGCGGCGACATCGAGGGCCGGCTGCATGCGTATCACCGGGCGATCATGCCGGACGGCCCGCCCGTCGGGCCAAGGCATTACCCCGCGTCCGCCGCGATCCGGGCCAGGACCCGGCCGCAGCGCCGGGCGAAGGCCCGCTGCGCGAGCGGCAGCAGCGGCCCCGCCAGCCGGGCGTACCGGGCGACCGGACGGCTGAAGGCGGTCACGCTGAACCAGACCGCCCCGTCCGCCTCCAGTTCGACCAGGAACGTTTCTTCGCCGCACGCCAGATGGCCGGCCCGGGTGCCGTAGGTGAAGCCGTACCGGTCCGGGCCGTCGACGGTGGCCAGCACCCGGTTGGGGGCGCCGGCCCGGAGCGGGCCGACGCCGATCGCGCAGTGCACGGCGACGCCGGGGGCGGCCCGGTCCGCGTCGGCGTCGATCCGCACGCCGGCCAGCCGGTGCATCCGCCAGCCGAGCAGGGCGGCCCCGGCCACCTCCAGGGCGGGGCGGCCCCGGCCGACGAGTGCCCGGTGCCGCAGGTGGCGGTACCCGCCGGGCAGGTGTCCGGTGGCGCTGGCGCCCTGCTCCGGGTAGCTGAGGTCGGTCATCGGTGGTCCTCCGTGGTGGTGATCCGGCGCCAGGCGAGCAGCGAGCAGAGCGCGAAGCCGAGCGCGTTGCCGACGCCGTGGGTGGCGGCCATCCAGGCCAGGGTGGGGTGGGGGAGCCCGGACGCCTGGCCGAGGGCCCACCACAGGGCGAGCAGCATGGTGAGGGCGAGGACGGCCGAGGAGGCGGTGAGCAGCCGGGCGGTGACCGGGTCGGCGGCGCGCGGCCGCAGGTCGCGCCAGGTGACCAGGCCGACCAGCCACATCCCGGTGGTGAGCACGCAGGCCCCGGCGAACTGGACCCAGGTGCCGAGGAAGTACCCGGCGAGCACCAGCAGCGTCCCGGCCGGCACGCTGAGCGCGGCGCAGCGGGCGGCGCCGGAACCCGCCCGGGTGCTGCGGCAGACCAGCCCGGCGACGAGGGCGGCGGTGAAGCCGGCGTAGTGGAAGTGCGGGACGGTCAGCGCCAGGACGTGCGGTTCGAAGCCGAACAGCGGGTAGCCGGAGCGCTCGGCGACCAGGGCGGTGCCGGCCACCGCGGGGGCGGCGAGCGCGGTGAGGACGGCGATTTCGGCGGGCGCGAGCGAGCGGGTCCGGCGCAGCCGCAGCGGTGCGTGGAGGGCGATGGCCAGGGTGCCGAGCGCGTAGAGGGCGGCGCTGCCGGTGGCGAGGCCGCCGCGCGGGAGCCAGAGCGAGAGCGCGCCGGGGACGGCGGCGAGCGGCCAGAGCCGGCGGACGCGGGCGAGGCCGGGTTCGCCGATCAGGGCGAGGCCGAGCGGGACGACGGCGCCCATACCGAGCAGGACCAGCAGGTTCACCAGCTCCGTCGTGCCCTTGCCCATGCCGGAAGCACCTCCTTGAACGTGTTCAAACCTTGGTCGTGGACGACTCTACGCCGCAGAGTTGAACGCGTTCAACTTGCCTCCGGTCCGCCTGCCCTGGTGTTCACGGTGGGTGCGGCGCACTCTGGAGGAGTAACCGGAGGAGTAATCGATGGAGGTGATCCGCCATGCAGACTCTGGTCGGTTGGCACATCGAGATGGAGTTCCGCGAGGACGGCCCGCGCACGACCGCCGCGGCCATGCTGCGGCTGCGCGACGGCAGGGAACTACGGGCCCACGGCTACAGCAGCCGCCACCCCTCGGACCCGGAACAGCTGCGGGTCGGCGAGGAGATCGCGGGGGCCAGAGCCCTCAACGACCTGGCCTCGCAGCTGCTCACCAAGGCCCACGGCGAGATCCAGGAGGTCAGCCCGGTCCCGACCCACCCGCTGACGTGAGCGCCCCGCACCCGGACGGCGGCCACGCCGGCGGCCGGGAGCACCGTTCGCGCATCCCGCTGATCTGCCCGCGCTGCGGGCACGAACAGCGGGTCGTGCCCGGCGGCCCCGACCGGTCGGTCAGGGTCGTGCACGTGGCGACGGGCCGGGAGGCGTGCGAACCCGGGGACCTGGCGAAGGCGCCGGACGACGGGCCCTGAGAGTGGTCCCCGGCAGCGCGAACGCTTCACCACGCGAACGGCGCCGGGGGGGGGGGGCCGGGGGGGCCCGCCCCCCCCCCCCCCCCCCCCCCCCAGGGCCCCCCGCGGGGGGGTAGGGGGTGGCGGGGGGGGAGTGGGGCCCCCGCCAGCGCCACCGAAACACCACGCCACCGGCGCGGGGGGCCGGGCACGTCCGGGCCCGGCCCCCGCCCCTCGGCGCCACCAGGTCGCCCGACGGAGTCAGTTGACGCAGTACGTCGTCGGCAGCTGCCACTCGGGCCCGACCAGCCGCTGCTCCAGCTCGTTGAGCGTGATCCGGATGCCGACCGTCCCGGCCAGCCCGACCCGGAACCGGCTGCGGGCCAGCACGATCAGCGCCGTCAGGCCGTACTTGTTGATCAGCGAGGTGCGGTAGCGGGCGGTGTCGTCCGGGTCGCAGAGCCGTGCGCGGGCCGGCACCGGCCGTCCGGTCGGGCGCCCGTGGGCGTCGCACGGGCCGACCAGCACCCGGGGGTGGCGCCGGATCCGTTCGGCCTCGCCGGAGTGGGCCGGGGTCCAGACGCCGAGCGCGGTGCCGTCGGGCACCACCCAGATCTGCGAGTCCTGGCGGGTGCCGTCCTCGCCGAAGGTGGTGAGCAGGAGGTATCTGCTGTCGGCGAGCTGGTCGGATCGGTCGTGCATCTGTCCTCCCTCTGGCGTGGGGGCCGGGGCCGCGGGTCAGTGCCCGTGGCCCTCGGTGATCTCGCGGCACTCCTCGGCGGCGGGCTCGGCGATCCGGGCGTGTTCGCCGTGGAATCCGCGGGACAGCCGGGCGCGGGTGCGGTTGAGCACGCCCGCGCTCCGGGCGACTCCATTCTCGTCGACGGGGGCCGGCAGTTCGAGGGGGAGGGGCTGCTCGTGTGCGGTGAGCCGGTGCAGTTCGGCGGGCGCGAGCCCGGCGTGCACCTCGGTGAACTCGCCGTGCGGCAGGCGCCTGACGACGCCGGTCTCGCGTCCGTGCAGCACCTTGTCGCGGTCGCGGCGCTGGAGGCCGAGGCACCAGCGCTTGGTGATGACGAAGACGGCCACCGGGACGGCGAAGAAGCCGATCCGCACCGCGTAGGTGATGGCGTTGAGCGACAGGTGCAGATGGGTGGCGATGAGGTCGTTGCCGCCGCCGGCCAGCATCACCAGGTAGAGGCTGATCCAGGCGGCACCGAGCGCGGTGCGGACGGGCGCGTTGCGCGGCCGGTCCAGCAGGTGGTGTTCGCGCTTGTCGTCGGTCACCCAGCTCTCGATGAACGGGTGGACCGCGATCGCGCCGAGGATCACCGGGAACAGCGTGAACGGGATCAGCACGCCGAGGTTGAGGGTGTGCCCCCAGAGCCCGACCTCCCAGCCGGGCATCACCCGGATCAGGCCCTCGGCGAAGCCCATGTACCAGTCGGGCTGGGCGTCGGTGGAGACCTGGTCGGGGCGGTACGGGCCGTACGCCCAGATCGGGTTGATGGTGGCGACGGCGGACATCAGCGCGACGATGCCGAAGACCAGGAAGAAGAACCCGCCGGCCTTGGCCAGGTAGACCGGCATCAGCGGCATGCCGACGACGTTCTTCTCGGTCTTGCCCGGGCCCGCCCACTGGGTGTGCTTGTGGTAGAAGACCAGGATCAGGTGCGCCACCAGCAGGCCGAGCATGATGCCGGGTACGAGCAGCACGTGGACGGTGAAGAACCGCGGGATGATGTCGTGCCCGGGGAACTCGCCACCGAACAGGAACATCTGGACGTAGGTGCCGACCAGCGGGATGGCCAGTACCACGCCCTCGATGAACCGGATGCCGGTGCCGGAGAGCAGGTCGTCCGGGAGCGAGTAGCCGAAGAAGCCGTCCAGCATGCCGAGGAAGAGCAGCAGGAAGCCGAAGACCCAGTTGACCTCGCGCGGCTTGCGGAACGCACCGGTGAAGAAGACCCGCATCATGTGCACGAACATGGCCGCGACGAAGACGACGGCGGCCCAGTGGTGGATCTGCCGGATCAGCAGCCCGCCGCGGACCTCGAAGCTGATGTCCACCGTGGAGGCGTAGGCCTGCGACATGGGCACGCCCTTGAGCGGGACGTACGAGCCGTCGTAGATCACCTCGCCCATGGAGGGCTTGAAGAACAGGGTCAGCCAGACGCCGGTCAGGATGATGATCAGGAAGGTGTACAGGCAGATCTCGCCCAGCATGAAGGACCAGTGGTCCGGGAAGATCTTGCGCAGGTTGGCCCTGGCCAGGGTGTGGATCCCCAGCCGGCCATCCGCCCAGTCGACGGCCCGCCGCCCCCGTCCTGGGTTCTGATTCCGGGTCATGTGCACGCACCTCAGTCGGAAGGAAGTGGGGATCATTCCCCGCTTCTCGCTGAGGTCACCATAATCGGGGAGCGATCCCCACTTCTACCCGGGGCGGCTGTGATCCAGACCCGGAACCGCAGACCCCGAAGCGACGCCGCCGCCGACGGTCGGCCCCGGAACCGCCGGCCCCGGAAACGGCGAGCGGCCCGCCCGGCGCCCCAGGAAGGGGACACCGGACGGGCCGCGTACGCACCCGAGTAACCCGCAGGCGTCAGTGCACCATCACCGGCACCTCGTCGTTCTTCGCCGCACCGGCGTCCGAAGCCGACGCCGCGTCCGGGCGACCGGCGTTCACGAGGGTGAAGGCGATCGCGGAGGCCGCCACCAGGATCCCGAAGGACACCCAGATCGCGGTCGTGAAGCCGTGCACCATGCCCTGGAACTGCAGGGCCTGGGCGGCCGCCGGCGACGTGGCCGCCGCGGCGGTCGCGTGCGAGGCCAGCCAACTGGTGGTGGCGCTGGCCGCGATGGTGTTCAGCAGCGCGGTGCCGATGGCGCCGCCGACCTGCTGCGAGGTGTTGACCATCGCGGAGGCGACGCCCGCGTCGCGCGGCTGGACGCCGTGCGTGGCCAGGCTCATCGCCGGCATGAACGCGGTGCCCATGCCGAGGCCCATATGCTGCGTGGGATTTCGAAGCGGGAAGTGATGGAGGCATGGGGGGCGTCAAGGCAAATAAGGGTGCGCCTGGAGTGGACGGCCAGAGTGTCGCTGACTTCGAGAAGGATATGGAGAGCAATCTCTATAAGGCCTGGAACCGGATGTCATCGGGCTCGTACTTTCCACCTCCGGTGCGCATGGTGGAGATTCCTAAGCCGCATGACGGTGGCGCGAGAATCCTCGGGGTTCCGCCTGTCGCCGACCGCGGGCGAAGCCTTCTGAGCTGGGGCGTCAGGGCCTCAGGGCGTCGATGTCCAGCGCGGCCAGCCGCTCCGGGTCCAGTAAGAGGTGGACCCCGCTGATCCGGCCGGCCCGGACGGCGAAGCCCAGCACCGCGACCGGCTCGCCGTCCCGGGCGACCAGCGCGCCCGGGGCGCCGTTGACCAGCACCGCGGCGGCGGTCGGCCCGCCCTGCCGGAGCAGCGCGGCGCGCTCCGCCATCCGGTCCGCGTGGGCCCGCCGTCCGCGTGCAGCTCGGCCGCCGGATTCAGGACGGCCGTCAGCGCCGCCCGGTCCCCGTCGCGGGCCGCCGTGCAGAAGGCGTCCACCAGCCTCCGGCGGCCGACCGGGCCGCCCTCGGCGTCCGCCGCGCGGGCCTCCTGTGCCTGGCGGCGGGCCTGGTCGGTGAGCTTGCGGGTGTCCGCGGTGGTCCGGCCGAGGGTAATCGCGATCTGGTCGACGTGCAGGCGGAACAGCTCGTGCAGCACGAAGGCGACCCGCTCGGCGGGGCCAGCGCGTCCAGCGCGACCAGCAGCGCGAGCCCGACCGACCCGCCCGGCGGCACCGGGTGAGCCGGCCCCACCACCACGTCCAGCAGCCGCTCCGGTCGGGCGTCCCGCGAACCCAGCAGGCCCAGGCAGACCCGCCTGGTCACCGTGGTCAGCGAGGCGGCCAGGTCCGCGACCTCCTCCGGATTGATCCGGTCGAGCCTGACCCAGACCTCCCGCACCGCGGCCTCCGACTCTGCGTGTGAGCCCAGCAGCGGGTAGGCGAGGGCCCTCGTCCGCGGCCGCAGGTACTCGAACTGGCCTGTCTGCCGGTCCTGGTCGGGCACGGTCGCGCTCCTCGGTCCGGAGGGTTCGTCACCGACCGGTGCGCCTGGGCCGTGGGTGGACCTTACTCGGAGAAGCAGGGTGATCACACCGGGTGGTGCCCTACAGGAATGAGCCGGGATCCGATCCGACGCCGGCCGGCTGAACGACGCTGTCCCCCGTCGGATGAACTCCCGACGAGGGACGGCGCTGCGGTTGTTATGGGGTATTGCAGGTGTTACACCGTCTGCTGGGCCTCGAAGACCCAGTGGTGGTTCCCCTGGTCGGAGCACTGCCAGACGTCCAGGCCCTGGCCGTTGGCGGTGTTCCAATTGTTGAGGTTGAGGCAGCGGCCGGAGGCCGGATTGTACAGCGAGTTGTCGTACCGGCGGATCCAGGTCTGGGTGGCCGGGTTGCCGCAGTCCTGCGCGACGACCGGGGTGCCGTCGACGGCCACGGCGTCCGCGGTGCCGAGGCATCGCCCGGACGCCGGGATCTTGATCTGCTTGTCCTTGGTCATCGCGAAGTGCTGGCTCTCGCCGTTCCAGCAGTCGTAGATCCGGAGCTGGGTGCCGGTCGTGCCGCCCCAGCTGTCCAGGCACTTGCGGGTGTCGACCGCGCTGCGGATCTGGATGACCGAGTCGGTGGTGGCGAGCGTGTTGGCCTGCTGGTCGGTCAGGGCGTACGGGTAGGCCCGGACGTCGCTGATCGCGCCGTTGAGCAGGTCACCGGGGGCGGACTTGTTGTAGGTGACGCCGCCGACGTTGAGGCTGCCGGGGGCCGGCTTCCAGCCGCTGGGCACCTTGTCGGAGCCGACGGCCGCGCCGTTGACGTACAGCGTGATCGTCGAGGTGTCGGAGTTGAAGGTGCCGGTCAGGTGGGTCCACTGGCCGACCGCGGCGTTGGTGCGGCCGCTGTGGTCGTAGGCGGAGTACCAGGCCGTGGGGCTGGTGCTGTCACTGCCCGGTAGCACGAAGGCCCAGTTGTGGAAGGTCTTCGAGTACTGGAGGTAGAACGGGCTGGCCACGTCGCCGGTGAGGGAGACGGCGGTCTGGAAGCCGTCGGTGTTGTTGATCTTGACCCAGGCCGAGACGCTGTAGCTCCGGGAGGTGTCGAGCCTGCTGTTGACGGGGGCGGTGGTGCGGTAGACCGACGCTCCGTCGAAGGCGGTGGCCTTGTTGGCGTTGCGGTTGTGGTCCGCGGTGAGCGTGGCCCCGGTCGGGTAGGTGTTCTTGGGGTCGTCGCCGTTCTTGTAGAGCTTGTTGGAGTCCTCGTTGTCACCGCTGGAGTGGTTGTCGAGGGTCCACCACTGCGGGTTGACGGTGGTGTTGGCGATGGTGTTGGGGCCGACCTGCCAGGTGTAGCCGGCGGTCGGGGAGCCGGGGGTGGTGGGCTTGCCCCACCAGATGTCGATCGAGCCGTCGGCCTTGGTACCCCACAGGGCAGCGTTGCCGCTGCCGGTGAGGTCGCCGTCGGAGCCGAGGGTGGTCCAGGTGTCGCTGGGCACGCCGCCGATCTTGGTGGTGGTGGCGATGCCGGTGAGGGTGGGGACTATCAGCGGCTTGCCGGTCGGGTCGTTGACCGGCTGGCCCTGGCTGTCGGTGGCGAGGACGGTGCCGGTGGTGAAGGTGAGGCCGTTGAGGTCGTCCTTGGCGGCGTCCGACGAGGCGGCGAGGTTGCGGGTGAACAGGCCGGGGTGGCCCTGCTTGGCCCAGTCGCCGGAGGTGATGAGTTCCTTGTCCTTCCAGCCGGATGCGGCGAGTCGGACGGGCTTGCCCAGGGTGTTGGCGTTGGTGGCCGGGTAGTACCAGAGGGCGGCGTCGGTGCCGTTGTCGGTGCTCTCGACGGTGAGCAGGCCGGTCTTGTTCTTGAAGCTGAGCTTGGGGTCGAGGTCGGTGTTGACGGGGTCGCCGAGGGCGGCGATGCGCAGGGTGGTGGACCAGTCGTTGGCGTTGTAGCCGGCGGTGGTCAGCCAGGAGCAGTCCTCGGTGGCGGTCTTGGCGCACTTGGGCTTGGTGAGGGGGACCGGCTTGTCGATCCGGCCGTAGACGCCGGTGTTGCCCGGGTTCGGGTAGAGCTTGAGCTCCGGGTCGCCGGGTGCGTGGGCGATGACGTCGTCGATGTTGTTGCCGCCGGTGAGGGTGCCGCGGTGGGTGAGCTGGATGCCGGTCCAGCCCTTGCCGCCGGGGGCCTCCGCCGGGATGGAGACGGCCGAGACGGCCGGGCTCTTGGCGTTCGGGTTGCCCGGGGGGTTGTACGCGCGCAGGTAGCCGGCCTGGTCGGGCGTCAGGATGTCGGGCGCGCCGTCGCCGGTGACGTCACCGAAGACGGGCGGCGGGCCGTCAGGGTTCCACGGGACGTAGAAGGCGTACTGGGCGACCGGCGAGACGTTGCGGGCGTTGTCCATCACCTGGATGTACAGGATGTTGGTGCCCCAGCGGCCCGAGGAGACCGGGATGCCGCCCCGGGGGAAGTCGTTGCCGCAGACCCAGCCCGCGCCGGCGAGCTGAGGGTCCCAGGACCAGCGGGCGCAGGCGACGCCGGAGGCGTTGCCGCCCGGCGCCGGGTCGGCCGCGGTGAACGGCACGAGGCCGGTCTCGCCCGTGCGCTTCTTGGTGACCTGGCCGTTGCCGGACGGCGGGAAGGTGGTCGCCAGGTCGCCCTCGGGCAGCTGGGTGTAGACGTCCGGGACGGAGAGGGTCGGCGGGGTCAGGTCGACGCCGAAGCGGCAGATTGGCGTCGAGGCGGACATCTGGACCAGCTTGTCGCTGGCCATGGTGCCCCAGCCGTAGACGTGACCGTCCTTGATGACGCCCGGCTTGACCTGGAAGGCCGCGTTCCCGCCGTTGGGTACCTCGGCGGTGAAGCCGGAGTCGGCGTCGGCGCTCAGGTCGGCGTAGTCCCAGATGTGGGTCCAGGCGAACAGCGAGCTCTGTGCGTTGCTGCTGACCGTCCCGTTGAGGGTGACGGAGCCGTTGAAGCCGGAGGAGGAGTTGAGCCAGCCGATGGAGTTGCCGTCACAGCCCTGGTTCTCGGCCCACGGCACGGTCGTCGAGGGGACGGGCCAGGCGTACGGGTTGGTCGGGGTGTTGGGCACCCGGTCGTACTCGACCACGACGGCCGGGTTGTAGGTGAGGCGCTTGAACGCCATCGCGTTGGACTCGTTGCGGGCGAACAGGCCAAAGGTGAGGTTGTCGTGGCTGGGGGCGTACTGGCGGTAGACGCCGGTGACGTCGTAGTCGAACTGGGTGTAGCCGCCGCAGCCGTTCTGCCCCGCGCCGCCGACGTCCGCCGAGCCGACTCCAGTGACCACGCCGGGGGGATTGTTCCAGGTGGTGTTGTTGTCGATCGCACCGGTGAGGTTCAGGTCGACGGTGTACTTGTTGGTGCAGGAGAAGTCCGAGGACTTGGCCTCGAAGAACGACATCGTCGCCTTGTTGATGACGATGTCGTTGTACCAGCGGGTATCGAACTGGAAGTAGGACCGTTCGACGCCCTTGGAGGTCTGGTAGCCCTGGTAGCCGACACCCGGCTGGGCGTACTGGTCACCGGAGTTGGCGACCGTACGGCCGAGGTTGTTGGTGCGGGGGTAGGCGGACTGGGTCCAGGCCCAGGTGGTGGCCTCGCGGCGGTCGTAGATCCAGCCGGGGTCGATGAACCAGGGGCCCTGGCCCTTGCCGAGGACGGAGTCGTCGGTGGTCAGCTCGACGGCGTCGGCTGAGGCCGAGGTCCGCATGGTGGCGACCTTGGCGCCGGCGCCGGGGCCGTCGGCGGTGCTCTTCTGCTCCCGGCTGTCGCCGCCCTGGTCCTGCCCGTCTCGCTGGGCGCCGGCGGCCCTGCCCTTGGGGGCGCCGGGGGTGGTGCCGGTGCCGCTGTCCCACATCTGCGGGGTGGGGGCATGCCAGCGGACCTTGCCGTCCTTGGTGGTGGCGGTGAGGTTGCCGGCGTCGTCGGCCTTGACGCTGACGCCCTTGGCCTGCGTGGGGAAGCGGACCTTCTTCAGGGCCGGGTTCTTCGCCGCTTCGGCGGTCTTGACGACCAGGACGGTGGAGAGGCCGCCGAGCTTCGAGGCGGTGACCTTGAGGTCGATGCCGGGGGTGACCTCGGGGTAGACCAGGGCCTCGCCGCCCGGGTCGAGGGTGGGCTTGGTCAGCGGGAAGGGGGAGTCGATGGTGAGGGACTCGCCGTCCGGGCTGGTGAGGGTGCCGAGCGGTCCGTCGCCGCCGCCGGACAGGTGGACGCCGGCGACGGCGGTCTTGGGCCGGTAGCCGCCGTGCTCGTCGGGGACGAGGGTGCCGTCCAGGTTCGCCCAGGCGTTGTTCTGCTTCACCCGCTGGGGTTCGGCGTGCTGGGTGCGGGCGAGGTGGCCGGCGGGGGTGGCGACGGTCTCGCTGTACTCGTCGGTCAACTCCGGCACAGGGACGGGCTTCCCGGTCCGCCTGGCCTCGGCGATGGCCTTGTCCGAGGCGAGTCGGGGCTTCTCGCCAGCGAACTTGGCGTCGCCCGCGGCGATCCGGTCGGCCAGGTCCTTCGGAATCCCTCCGGAGGCCTGGCTGGAGGAGGCCGGGGAGTCGGCGGCGAGAGCCAGGGGCGCGACCGGTCCGACGGAGGTCAGCGCGAGTGCCAGGGTGACCGCGACGGCGTACGAACGCCGAGATGGATATCTGGTTCTGCGCATCCCGGAGGAGGCTCCGGAGGGAGCGGGCATGGTGAATCCCCTTCGAGGAGAGGTGTGAACGTCCGGCCGAGCAGGACGGCCGGATCAGGATCGTTCGTAGAGGTCCTCAGCAAGCTGCCGGATAGCTGACTGGCCGTCAATTGCATTGCCGGGAAGGGTGTCCGATTTGACGGATCGTCCGCCGATTTCGTTGATCTGTGATGTTAATCACAGCCTCAGGGGATCCTCAAGTCGCTCGACCACTGGATCGTTAGCGCCCTACCCTCCACCGAGACCTGTCCGCGCCGAGTCGTGGTGCGGACCTCCCATGGGGGTGGAGATGTCCTCTTTTTACGAACGACCACCCGGTGACACCGGGTGGGACAAGCGGCCGTCGAGACGGCGCAGATCCCGATTGGGAGCTGTCAGTTCGCTTGCAGTTCTGACCGTCCTGGCGGCTCCGCTCGGCACCGCCGTCGCGGCCCCTGCAGGCAGTGGTGCGGACAAGGGCCGGATCTGGTCGCCGCCCGGCACACCACTGCCGAAGACGGCCTCGGTGCACGGTGCGGCGGACAAGGTGAAGTCGACTTCGCCGCAGACCGGTTCGCCGAACTGGGTGCCGCCGAAGTCTCTGCGGCAGCCGAAGCAGGGCAGCGCGGACGTCGCGTTGGACGCGGGTGTGGTCGCGTCCAGGCAGGCGGGCGACCTGCCGGTCTGGCTGGCGCCGGCGCCGGGTGGTGAGGCCGCGCCCACCGCCCCGGTGCGGGTGCAGGTCGCCGCGTCGCCCGCAGACGCCTCGAAGGGCCTGCAGGGTACGGTCGTTGCGCTGTCGCGCGACGAGGCGGCGAAGGCCGGCAAGGTCCAGGTCGGGCTCGATCTCGGCGCGATGGGCGTCAGCGGTGACCTCGCCCACCGGGCCCGGCTAGTGGCGCTGCCGGAGTGCGCGCTCACCACCCCGGACGTCGACGGCTGTCAGGCCCGCACGCCGGTCGCCTCGCACTACGACGAGAAGTCGAAGCGGCTGGTCGCGGATGTCGACCTGCCGGCCGTGGGTGGCACGTCGAAGGGCTCGCGGGCGGAGTCTGCGGCCGCGGCGGGTTCGCTGGCCGCGCCGGGTCGGGTGCTGCTGGCACTGGACGCCGCGCCCTCCGGCGGGACGGGTACGTACAGTGCCACGCCGTTGGGGTCCAGCCAGAGCTGGACGGCGGGTAGCGCGTCGGGGTCGTTCACGTACAGCTATCCGATCGTGGTGCCGCCGTCCCTGGGCGGTGGCGCTCCGTCGCTCGCGCTCGGGTACGACTCGGCGTCGGTGGACGGGAAGACGGCGTCGACGAACGCCCAGGCGTCGTGGATCGGCGACGGCTGGGACCTGAGCGCCGGGTTCGTCGAGCGTGGCTACCGCGGGTGCGACAAGGCGGGCATTCCCGGCTCGGGTGACCAGTGCTGGGGTGGGCCGAACCTCACGCTATCGCTCGGCGGGCACTCGGGTGAACTGGTGCCCGATGATGGTTCGTGTGTCGCCGGGACGGCGACCGATGAGCAGTCGCGGTGCACGTGGCGGCTCAAGGGTGATGATGGGACGAAGGTCGAGTTTCTGACCGGCGCCAACAACGGCACCTGGAACGGCTCGTACCTGAAGGTGACGGACACCTCGGGGACGGTCTACTACTTCGGTCTCAACCAGTTGCCGGCGGCGGACGGTTCGCCGGGCAAGACGGGTCCTGAGAGCAAGTCGGCGTGGACGGTTCCGGTGTACTCGCCGAACCCGGGGAACCCGTGCTACGACGGTTCCAAGGGCAAGGGCTCCTGGTGCCAGACCGCTTGGCGCTGGAACCTGGACTACGTGGTCGACGCGCACGGCAACCTGACCACGTACGGCTACACGCCCGAGACCAACTGGTACGCGCGTGGTGGGGCCCAGAACGGAGGCAAGGGCGCGAACACCGCGTACACGCGTGGTGGTGTGCTGTCCGCGATCACCTACGGCCAGCTGCTGTCCGACCAGTTGGGCGCAGGCGGCTCGTACCGGTCCGCGGCCCGGGTCGACTTCGAATCGGGTGAGCGGTGCGTGTCGGGTGCCCCGGTGTGCGACCCGTCGCAGCGCACGGCGGCGAACGCCGCCAACTGGCCGGACGCGCCGCTGGACAAGCAGTGCCAGGACAGTGGTGCCTGCACCAACTACGGCCCCACGTACTGGTCGACGAAGTGGCTGAACGGGATCACGACCTCGATCCGCTCGGGCGGTTCCTACCGCCCGGTGGACACGTACGAGTTCACCCACGTCTTCAAGACGCCGCAGAACGCGACGGAGAACGCGCCGATCGCGTGGCTGCAGTCGGTGAAGCGGACGGGCAAGGACACGGCCAACGGCCAGGCCGAGCAGGCACTTCCGGTGGTGACCTTCGCGGACCTGCTGCTGCCCAACCGGGTGGACGGCCTGGTGCTGGGCCGCCCGAGCTACAACCGCCCGCGCGTGGCCGTGATCACCACGGAGACCGGTGGCACGATCACGGTCTCGTACAAGCAGGACCAGTGCTCGCGCACAGCGGGGCGGATCCCGTCCTCGGCCGACAGCGACACCATGGGCTGCTACAACGTGAAGTGGTACGACACGCAGGTGCAGTCCACGGTGGACGACTGGTTCCTGCGGTACCCGGTGGACACGGTGACCGTCGATCCGAACGGCAACCTCATCGCCAGTTCGGTGCCGATGACCACCTCCTACACGTACGGCCCGGCGGCCTGGCGCCGCAACGACAGCGCGCTGGTCGAGTCCGACTACCGGACCTGGGACCAGTTCCGCGGCTTCGCCAACGTCACCGTGGTGACGGGCTCCGGCAAGGACGGGCCGCAGGCCAAGTCGACGACCAGCTACTACCAGGGCATGGACGGCGACATCAAGGCCGACGGCAAGCCGAAGGCGGCGACCGTCGCGGGCGTGAAGAGCGGCAACCGGACCGACTCCGACTGGATGTCCGGGCAGGTCCTGGAGACGGACACCTACGCGGACGCCTCGGCCGACGCGGGCTCGCCGGTGTCGTACACCGTCAACACCTATGAGAGCCCGGTGGTGAGGGCCACCCACGCGCGCGCTGGCCTGCCGGACCTCGTCGCCCGCTACGGCGCCACCAAGGTCACTACCGCCGCGACCGCCGCGACCACGACCGGCACCCGCACCACCACGACGGTGTCGAACACGGACGCCGGGAAGAGCAACCGGGTCACCACGTCGCTGAGTACGGCCGACGGCACGCCGGACGTGTGCACCCGTTACCGGTACGCGGCCGGCGCGAACTCCCAGATGACCGGCCTGGTCTCCGAGCAGTTCGTCATCTCGGGCGCCAGCGCCTGCACGGCGGACGCGAACGCGGCCAACACCGTCTCCGACAAGCGGACGCTCTACGACGGCCAGGCCTTCGGTACCGCCGGTGCCAAGGCCGAGGTCACGGGCAGCCAGGTGCTGGACGGCTACGACGTCAACGGCGCTGCGCGGTTCGTCACCACGGGCACCAGCACGTACGACCCGTACGGTCGGGCCACCTCGGTGACCGACCCGACGGTCACGGACAGCGCCAACCCTAAGGGTGCGGTCACCACGACCGCGTACAGCTCGGCGAACCCGGGCGAGCTGCCGAACCAGGTGGTCACCGGCACCCCGGCCCCGGCCGGCGCGCCCGATGCGGGCACCGCCCGCACCGCCACCGTCACGCTCAACCCGGCCCGCGCCCTGGTGCTGACCGCGAAGGATGCCAACGGCCGCACGACGACCAAGACGTACGACGGTCTCGGGCGGGTGAAGGCGGTCTGGGCCCCGGGGCAGGACACCGGTGGCAACGCGAACGCGACCTTCGACTACGCCGTCAACGGCAGCTCGGCGCCGTCCACGGTGACGACGAACTCGCTGCGTCCGGGCGGAAAGGCGTACGGGAAGTCCGTGCAGATCGTGGACGGCCTGGGTCGCACCGTGCAGACCCAGAGCGACCCGGCGATCTCGGCCTACCAGGGCCGGATCGTCGCGGACACGTTCTACGACTCGCAGGGCCGGGTGGGCCGCGCGTACAGCGCCTACTACGAGGACACCAACAAGCCGAACACGACCCGGTGGATCCCGGACGGCGCGATGGTGCCGAACCAGAGCGTGGTGCAGTTCGACGGTCTGGGGCGTGCTGTGAGCACGCAGTTCGTGGCGCTGGGCAAGCCGCAGACCACGACGACGACGGCCTATCCCGGTGCGGACCGGGTGGACGTGTCGCCGCCGGCCGGTGCCACCGCGACCAGCACGGTCACCGACGCCCGCGGGCGCAAGACGCAGCTGTGGCAGTACAAGACGGCCGCGGCGACCGGGAACCAGGCCGACGCCGATGTCACCAGCTACACCTTCACGCCCGGCGGTCAGGTGGCCACCCGGGTGGACGCGGCGGGCAACACCTGGAGCTACACGTACGACCAGCGCGGTCGCCAGGTGAAGGCGGACGACCCGGACACCGGCGTGTCGACCCGCGCGTACGACAGTGCGGGGCGGCTGGCGTCGACGACGGACGCGCGTGGGCAGACGATCGCGGTCACGTACGACCTGCTGGGTCGCAAGACCGGGGCGTTCAACGGCTCGGTGGCCCCGGCGAACCAGCTGACCGGCTACACCTACGACACCGTCGTGAAGGGCCAGCCGGCCGCCTCGACCCGGTACGTCGGTGGAGCAGGCGGTACGGCCTACACCAAGTCGGTCAGTGAGTACGACGTGGCGTACCGGGCGACGAAGACCTCGGTCTCCATCCCGGGGTCCGAGATCGGCCAGACCGGGCAGATGAGTTTCGACTACACGGCCGCCTACAACCCGGTCAGCGGATCGATCGTGTCGGAGGGCCGTGCCGCGGCGGGTGATCTGGCCCAGGAGGCGGTGACCTACAACTACGAGGACTTCGGGCAGCTCAACGATGTGAGTGGCTCGGGGTACACCTACCTGCGGCAGGCGGACTGGGATGCTTACGGACGTAACATCCGGGACACGATGAACCCTTGGGGCACCCAGATCGTCGCGACGAACACCTACGACGAGTCGACCGGTCGGCTGCTGACCCAGTACGTAGACAAGCAGACATCATCGACGGGTACGGTTCAGAACACCACGTACGCGTACAACCCGGCGGGCCGGATCACCGCGGTCCGGACGGTTCCGGACAACACTCCGGGTCAGGCGGATCTGCAGTGCTTCACGTACGACTACCTGGGCCGGCTGACCACGGCGTGGTCGGACACCGGGCAGCTCAACCAGCCCACGCCGTCGCTGGCGGGGCAGGGGGTGTGCGCCAACTCGTTGCCCACGAGTGGGGCTTCGACGGCGGGGACCACCACCGTCGGTGGTAGCGCGCCATACTGGCAGGACTACACGTACGATGCGGTCGGCAACCGGACGAAGCTGGTCATGCACAATCCGACCGGTGACCAGTCGAAGGACCTGACCATCGACCAGTCCTTCCCGGCCGCGGGCTCGCGCAACACGCCGACCTCGGCGGCGGGCACGGGCGGTGGTACCGGCGGTGCGCACGTGCCGACCGCGGTCAAGTCGACCTTCTCCAACAACGGCAGTGTGCCGGGCAGTTACCAGTACGACGCGGCCGGGAATACTACGAAGATCGCCAACCCGGGTGCGAACAAGACCCTGGGCGCCGGCTTCGTGCTCAACCCGGGTGAGTCCGTGCGCTCCAGCAGCGTGCAGCTGACCATGCAGACCGACGGCAACCTGGTGCTGACCTCGCTGCGGACCGGTCTGGTGACGTGGTCGTCCGACACGGCGAACCACCCGGGTGCGTGGGCGACGATGCAGGACGACGGCAACTTCGTCGTCTACGACCCGCAGCGGGTGCCGCTGTGGTCCTCGCAGTCATGGGTCGGCCCGAACAGCAAGTTCTTCGCGGTCGTCCAGGACGACGGCAAGTTCATGGTGTACGCGCCGGGTTGGGCCCCGAAGTGGGACTCCCGCACGTGGGCCACCGTGGACGCGGCCAACGGCGCGGACCTGACCTGGGACGCCGAGGGCAAGATCGCCACGCTCAAGCAGGGCAGTTCCACCACCAGCTACGTCTACGACGCGGACGGCAACCAGCTGATCCGCCGCAACCCCGGCAAGGTCACGGTCAACCTCGGCGGTGGTGACGAACTCGCCTACGACACCAACGCCAAGACCAGCACCGGCACCCGCTACTACGCCCTGCCCGGCGGCGTCACTCTCGTCCGCCAGGGCCCGACCAAGCTCACCTACCAGCTCGCCGACCACCACGGCACCGGCACCCTGTCCATCGACTCGGCGACCACCGACGAGAACCGCCGATGGACCGACCCGTTCGGTGTCCTGCGCGGCTCCGGCGCGGCCAACTCCTGGTCCGGCGACAAGGGTTTCGTCGGTGGCCTCAAGGACGACGCGACCGGCTTCACCAACCTGGGCGCCCGGCAGTATCAGCCCAGCACCGGCCGCTTCCTCAACGCCGACCCGCTGCTACTGCCCGACGATCCGCAACAGTGGAACGCCTACGCGTACAGCAACAACGACCCGGTGAACAAGACGGACCCCACCGGCATGGCGCTGGAGGAGTGCGCGACCGGATTTGCCAAGTGCTCCAACATGGGCACCAAGGTCGACACGTCGGAGGCGGGACCGAACTACCAGAAGATCGTCGAGCAGATCAAGAAGGACGAGCCGATCCGCAGGGCGGGCTACGTGAAGTTCGTCGAGCAGAGCCTGTCGAAGCCCCTTCCGAACCCCAACCGGGAGAAGAAGGTGCCCGCGCTGTCCGGCGGTCCGGCGGGCGTCATCGTTGGCCACTCTTCGAAGGAGTTGAGCCACGACGCGCAGCCCACCATCGACTACAGCGTCGGAACCAACTTTGGTTGGGCCGAGTCGATGGACCCGGTGCTCCTGGGGGTGTCCGTGACGCAGGCGACGCAGTGGAGCAAGCAGGTCACCAAGAAGAACACCTTCTCGCACAGCAACAAGGTCGACGGAAGCGTCGGAGTCGAGATCGGCAAGTTCAAGGTCGGGGTGGACACCGAAGCCAGCTGGGAATGGGGCTCCGAGGACAGCACGCAGACGACTGACGGGAAGACCGACTCGGTGACGGCGGACCAGAAGCTGACGCTGCGGCCCACCGTGTCCCACCAGCTGTACGGCTTTTCGCCCATCGTGACCCGACGGGTGTACGAGACGACCTACTACTACGACGATGGGAGGACGGCGACCAAGACGTGGGGGACCGTATACGTCAGCAACTGGGCCCCGGTCCTCTACCAACCCGGGGCACCGGTGCAGGACATCAGGGAGCCGTAGCAGTGCTGGACCGATCGTGACCCAGCACCGCTTCACAGGGGGTCGAAGGAGGAAAATGAGCTGCGCGAGGGGTATCTCCGGGAAGCTTCGCGCCGTTGTCGCGGGTTTGGCGTTCAGCGCCTGCGCGTGCACCACGGTGTCCGGGCAGACCGGCACCGGTGTCGGGGCGACTCCCGCGCCGACGGTGTCGGATCGGTCCGGCCAGATGACGCAGTTGATCCTGCAAACGGCCAAGGAGAGAGGGACGGCGCCTGCCGGTGACACGTTCACGGAGCTTCGGTTCAGCAACGGCTACGGGCCGGAGCTGATCTGGCAGGCGGAGAAGACCGGTGACATCTGTACGGCTTCGGATCGGGTGCTGTCCCGAGGCTGCGTGCCGCTCGCGGAGATTGCCAAGCGGCCGACTCCAGGAGTCGGCACCTTCATCGGTGCCAGCCTGTTCGAAGGCAACTGGTCGGTGCTGTTGATGGCCAACGGTGAAACGGTCGATCGCCTCTCGTGTCAGGGGCGGGACTTCCCGGTCCAGGCCGGGTACTCGATTCCCGTGGACGGCGTGCTCCACACCGTCTACACCGTCGCCATCCCCAGGAACCTCCAGGGCCAGTACCGGGTGGCCGTCCAGCGGGACGGTCAGTCTGCCGAGGAACGACTCGACATCAACATGGAGGAGAACTACGGCAACGCCGCTGTGCAGTGCTGAGCGGCCGACCGTGACCCTGCGGTGCCCCGCCACCCAGCCCGGGAGGCGGGGCACCGCCTTTTCGTCTGCCGGGTGGGGGTGGGGCCAACGCGCCCGGCCCCGGAAACGGCGAGCGGCCCGCCCGGCGCCCCAGGAAGGGGACACCGGA
>NZ_JBHXTQ010000038.1:0-74644 GCF_042677305.1 Kitasatospora sp. NPDC127121
GGCGTGGCAGGCGAGCTGTACATCGCCGGCGCCGGACTCGCCCGCGGCTACACCGGCCGCCCCTCCCTCACCGCCGAACGCTTCGTCGCCTGCCCCTACGGCCCGCCCGGCGAGCGGATGTACCGCACCGGCGACCTCGCCCGCTGGACCACCGACGGCATCCTGGAATTCCTCGGCCGCGCCGACGACCAGGTCAAGATCCGCGGCTTCCGCATCGAACTCGGCGAAGTCGAAACCGCGTTCACCACCCACCCCGCCGTCGGCCAAGCCCTCGCCCACGTCCGCGAAGACCAGCCCGGCGACAAACGCCTCGTCGTCTACACCACCACTTCGACAGACAGCGTCACTCCGGGCGAACTGCGCGCCGCCGTCGCCGAAGCCCTCCCCAGCTACATGCTCCCCGCCGCCGTCGTCATCCTCGACACCCTCCCCGTTACCGCCAACGGCAAAGTCGACCGCCGCGCCCTCCCCGCCCCCGACTACACCGGCACCACCGAAGGCCGCGCCCCCCGCAACACCACCGAACAGACCCTCTGCGAACTCTTCGCCGACGTCCTCGGGTTGACCACCGTCACCATCGACGACCGCTTCTTCGACCTCGGCGGCCACTCGCTGCTCGCCACCAGGCTGGTCAGCCGCATCCGCGCCGCCCTCGGTACGGAGCTGCCGATCCGCACCCTGTTCGACTCCCCCACGGTCGCCGCCCTGGCCGCCGTCCTGCCCGAGCGCGAACAGAAGGCCACGCCGAAGAAGGCCCGCCCGGCCCTGCGGCCGATGCGCCGCCCGGGCGGTCCGGCCTGACCTGCCGCCCACCTCGCGGCCCCGTCCACAGCAGGATGCGCGCCCGCCGCCGGCCCGGCCGGCGGCGCGGCCCGCCGCGTCCCGCGACCGCCGAACCCCACCAGCCACACCAGCCCCAGCAGTCACAGCACCCGTACGTCGCCAGTCGGAGGCAGACCTTGATCCCGTTGTCGTTCGCCCAGCAGCGGCTCTGGTTCATCGAGCAGTTCGAGGGCCCGAGCGCCCTCTACAACACGCCGTTCGCCCTCCGGCTGACCGGCGAGCTCGACGCCGCCGCCCTCGAAGGCGCGCTGTGGGACGTGGTGGCCCGGCACGAGGTGCTGCGCACCGTCTTCCCGACCACCGACGGCCAGCCCCACCAGCACATCCTCGACCAGGGGCGCCCGCCGCTGCACCGGGTGCCGGTGGCCGGCGAGGCCGAACTGTCCGAGCGGCTGCGCGAGGACGCCGGGCAGGTCTTCGACCTCGCCGCCGATCTCCCCGTCCGCGCCTGGCTGTACGCCCTCCCCTCGCCGGGCGAGCACGTCCTGCTGCTGCTGACGCACCACATCGCCAGCGACGGCTGGTCCGTCGCCCCGCTCTTCGGCGACCTCGCCACCGCCTACGAGGCCCGGCTCGCCGGCACCGAGCCGCAGTGGGAGCCGCTGCCGGTGCAGTACGCCGACTACACCCTCTGGCAGCGCGAGCTGCTCGGCGAGGAGGACGACCCCGAGAGCGTCGTCTCCCTGCAACTCGCCTACTGGCAGCAGGCGTTGTCCGGCCTCCCCGAAGAGCTTGCGCTCCCCTACGACCGCCCCCGCCCGACCGCGCCCACCCGCCGGGGCGGCGCCGCGGAGCTGGAACTCGACGTCGAACTGCACACCGCGCTGGCCGAGTTGGCCGGCACGCAGAACGCCAGCCTCTTCATGGCCCTGCAGGCCGCCGTCGCCGCCCTCTACACCCGCCTCGGTACGGGCACCGACCTGCCGATCGGCACCGTCGTCGCCGGACGCACCGACGAAGCCCTCGACGACCTGGTCGGCTTCTTCGTCAACACCCTGCTGCTGCGCACCGACACCAGCGGCAACCCGAGCTTCCGGGAACTGCTGGACCGCGTCCGCCGCACCGACCTCGACGCCTACGACCACCAGGACATCCCCTTCGAGCGCCTGGTCGAACACCTCAACCCCACCCGCACCGCCGGCCACCCCCTCTTCCAGTCGCTCGTCACCCTGAACACGGAGCGGGCCGGCGATCTCGCCTTCGGCCCGGTGACGGCCCGGCCGGTCGAGGCCGGCGAGGCCCAGGCCCAGTTCGACCTGAACTTCAACTTCGTCGAGCACCTCACGGCGGACGGCGACTGCCTCGGTGTCCGCGGCGCCGTCGACTACGCGGCCGACCTCTTCGACCACGCCACCGCGACCGCCCTCGCCGAGCGGCTGCTGCGCGTCCTGCACGCCGTCGCCGCCGACCCGGACGCCCCGATCGGCAGCATCGAGATCCTCGACCCGGCCGAACGCGAGCACCTGCTCACCGGCTGGAACGGACCGACCGCACCGGTGCCCGACACCAGCCTGCCCCGGCTGTTCGAGGCCCAGGCCGCCGCCACCCCCGACGCCCCCGCCCTGATCACCGACGCCGAACAGCTCAGCTACGCCGAGCTGAACGGCCGCGCCAACCGCCTCGCCGCCCTGCTGCTGGCGCGCGGCCTGACCGCCGAGCAGCCGGTGGCGGTGCTGATGGAGCGCTCCGCCGGGCTGCTCACGGCCGTTCTCGCGATCGCCAAGGCGGGCGGCACGTACGTCCCGCTGGACGACCGCTACCCGCTGGACCGGCTCCAGCACATCCTCACCGACACCCGCACCGGCCTGCTGCTCACCGACCCGGCCCACCACGGGCATCCGGTCCTCGCCACCGGCGGCTTCACCACCGTCGAGGTCACCGACGCGCTGCTCGCCACGGCCCCCGAGGCGGGCGACCCGGCCGTGCCCGTGCACCCCGGCCAGCTGGTCTACGTGATGTACACCTCGGGCTCGACCGGCCTGCCCAAGGGCGTCGCCGTCACCCACCGCAACGTGGTGGACCTGCTGGGCAACCAGCACTTCCGCACGGGCCACCACGAGCGCGTCCTGCTGCACTCGCCCACCGCCTTCGACGCCTCCACCACCGAGATCTGGGCGCCGCTCGTCACCGGCGGGGCGATCGTGCTGGCCGAGCCCGGCGAGCTGGACATCCGGCGCCTCGCCGAGACCATCACCACCCACCGGGTGACCCTGGTCCAGGCGCCCTCGGGCCTGCTGCGGCTGATGGCCGAGGAGACGCCGGAGGCCTTCCGGGCCGTCCGGCAGGTGTGGACCGGCGGCGACGTCGTCCCGCCCGAGGCCGTCCGCCGGCTGTTCCAGGCGTGCCCGGACACCTCCGTCGTCGCGGTCTACGCGCCCACCGAGACGACGGCCATCAAGACCACCTTCACCATGACCCCCTCCTCGGCGGTCCCGAACGTGGTGCCGATCGGCCGCCCGCTGGCCAACACCCGGACGTACGTGCTCGACACCGCACTGCAGCCCGTACCCGCCGGCGTGGCAGGCGAGCTGTACATCGCCGGCGCCGGACTCGCCCGCGGCTACACCGGCCGCCCCTCCCTCACCGCCGAACGCTTCGTCGCCTGCCCGTTCATCGCCGGCGAGCGGATGTACCGCACCGGCGACCTCGCCCGCTGGACCACCGACGGCATCCTGGAATTCCTCGGCCGCGCCGACGACCAGGTCAAGATCCGCGGCTTCCGCATCGAACTCGGCGAAGTCGAAACCGCGTTCACCGCCCACCCCGCCGTCGGCCAAGCCCTCGCCCACGTCCGCGAAGACCAACCCGGCGACAAACGCCTCGTCGTCTACACCACCCTCACCACCACCTCGACAGACAGCGTCACGGACACCGTCACCGCCGGCGAACTGCGCGCCGCCGTCGCCGACACCCTCCCCAGCTACATGCTCCCCGCCGCCGTCGTCATCCTCGACACCCTCCCCGTCACCGCCAACGGCAAAGTCGACCGCCGCGCCCTCCCCGCCCCCGACTACACCGGCACCACCGAAGGCCGCGCCCCCCGCAACACCACCGAACAAACCCTCTGCGAACTCTTCGCCGACGTCCTCGGATTGACCACCGTCACCATCGACGACCGCTTCTTCGACCTCGGCGGCCACTCCCTCCTCGCCACCAAACTGGTCAGCCGCATCCGCGCCGCCCTCAGCACCGAACTGCCCATCCGGGCCCTGTTCGACGCTCCCACGGTGGCCGCCCTGGCCGCCGTCCTACCCGCCTCCGGCGCGGCTCGCCCGGCCCTGCGGCCCGTCGACCGGCCCGAGCGCATCCCGCTCTCGCCGGCGCAGCAACGCCTGTGGTTCATCGAGCAGTTCGAGGGCCCGAGCGCGCTCTACAACACCCCGTGCGCGGTGCGCCTGACCGGCCGGGTCGACGCCCCCGCCCTCCAGGCCGCGCTGACGGACGTCCTCGACCGCCACGAGGTGCTGCGCACCGTCTACCCGACCACCGACGGCCAGCCGCACCAGCTGATCGTCGAGCGCCCCGAACTCCCGCTGCACACCGTGTCGGTGGCCACCGAGGCCGAGCTCCAGGCCGCCCTGACCGAGGCCGGCGAGGCGGTCTTCGACCTCGCCCACGACCTGCCCGTCCGCGCGACGCTGCTCTCCCTCCCGCACGACGAACACGTCCTGCTCGTCCTCATGCACCACATCGCCACCGACGGCTGGTCCGTCGCCCCCCTCCTCCGCGACCTCGCCACCGCCTACCAGGCCCGGCTCACCGACACCGCACCGCAGTGGCAGCCACTCCCCGTGCAGTACGCCGACTACGCCCTCTGGCAGCACGAACTCCTCGGCACCCCACAGCAGCCCACCACCCTGCTCACCGAACAACTCGCCCACTGGCAGCAGACGTTGTCCGGCCTCCCCGAAGAGCTTGCGCTCCCCTACGACCGCCCCCGCCCGACCGCGCCGACCCGCCGGGGCGCGGCGGTGGAACTGCACCTGGACGGTGAACTCCACGGCGCCCTGGTCGAGTTGGCGCAACAGAGCCGGGCCAGCGTGTTCATGGTGATGCAGGCGGCACTCGCCACCACGCTGGGCCGCCTGGGCGCGGGCACCGACCTGCCGATCGGCACCGTCGTCGCCGGGCGCACCGACGAAGCCCTCGACGACCTGGTCGGCTTCTTCGTCAACACCCTGGTGCTGCGCACCGACACCTCCGGCGACCCGAGCTTCCGGGAGCTGCTGGAGCGCGTCCGGATCGGCACCCTGGACGCCTTCGGGCACCAGGACGTGCCTTTCGAGCGCCTGGTCGAGCTGCTCAACCCGGCGCGCTCGACGGCCCGGCACCCGCTCTGCCAGGTGATGCTGACCTCGGGCGGCGACGCCGGACAGATGCGCCTCGGCGGCCTGCCGGGCCGGGTCGAGGCGCTGGATTCGGACCTCGCCAAGTTCGACCTGACCTTCGCCTTCGGCGAGACCTTCGACCGCGACGGCGCCCCCGCCGGGCTGGAGCTGTCGGTCGAGTACGCCGTCGACCTGTTCGACCGGGCCACGGCGGCGGCGACGGCCGCGCGGTTCGAGCGCGCCCTGCGCGCGGTGCTGGCCGACCCGGACCAGCGGGTGGGCCAGGTGGAGATCCTGGCCCCGGAGGAGCGCCGGCAGCTGGTCACGGCCTGGAACGACACCGACCACCCCGTCGCCCCCGCCACCTTCCCGGCGCTCTTCCAGGCCCAGGCCGCCGCCCGCCCCGACGCCGTCGCCCTCGCCTTCGGCGCCGAGCAGCTCACCTACGCCGAGCTGAACGGACGCGCCAACCGCCTCGCCCGGCTGCTCACCGCACACGGCGCGGGCCCCGAGCGGTTCGTCGCGATCGCCCTGGACCGCTCGACCGAGCTCATCGTCGCCCAGCTCGCCGTCCTCAAGGCCGGCGCGGCCTTCCTCCCGCTCGACCCGCGCTACCCGGCCGACCGCATCGCCTACATGCTCGCCGACGCCGCCCCCGTCCTGGTCCTCACCACCGGTACGGTGGCCGCCGGCCTGCCGGCCGACAGTGCCGTCCCACGCCTGCTGGTCGAGGACCTCGACACCTCCGGTCACCCGGCGCACAACCTCACGGACGCCGAACCTGGTACCGCCACCGCCCCCACCCCCGACGCCGCCGCGTACGTCATCTACACCTCCGGCTCCACCGGCCGCCCCAAGGGCGTCGTCGTCCCCCACACCGGCCTCGCCTCCCTGATCGAGAGCCAGCGCGAGAGTCTCGCGCCCACCCCCGACAGCCGCGTCCTGCTGTTCGCCTCCCCCTCCTTCGACGCCGCCGTCGCCGAGCTCAGCATGGCCCTGCTCACCGGTGCCCGCGCCGTCCTCGGCACCGCCGACCAGCTGCTGCCCGGCCCGGCCCTGGCCGAACTGATCGCCGAGCAGGGCGTCACCCACGTCACCCTGCCGCCCACCGCCCTGGCCGTCCTGCCCCCCGACGCGCTCGCGCACGTCGAGACCCTGGCCGTCGCCGGGGAGGCCTGCCCGCCCGACCTCGTCGAGCACTGGTCCGCCCGCCTGCGGATGGTCAACGCCTACGGGCCGACGGAGTCCACCGTCTGCGCCAGCATGACCACCCCGCTGTCCGGCCGGATCGCACCGCCGCTGGGCCGGCCCATCCTGAACACCCGGCTGCACGTCCTCGACGCCGCCCTGCGACCCGTCCCCGCCGGGGTCGTCGGCGAGCTCTACCTCGCGGGCGCCGGCCTGGCCAGGGGCTACCTCAACCGGCCCGGCCTGACCGCCGAGCGCTTCGTCGCCAACCCGTACGACGCCCCCGGCAGCCGGATGTACCGCACCGGCGACCTCGCCCGCCGCCGGGCCGACGGCTCCCTGGAGTACCTCGGCCGCACCGACCACCAGGTCAAGGTCCGCGGGTTCCGCATCGAACCCGGAGAGATCGAGGCCGCCCTCGTCCGGCACCCCTCCCTCGCCCAGGCCTTCGTCCTGGTCCGCGAGGACCGCCCCGGCGACCGGCGCCTGGTCGGCTACGCCGTGGCCCGGCCCGGGCAGACGGTCGACCAGGCCCTCCTGCGGGCCCACGTCGGCGCGACCCTGCCCGACTACATGGTGCCCTCCGCCGTCGTGGCCCTGGACGCCCTCCCCCTCACCGCCAACGGCAAGGTCGACCGCCGCGCCCTCCCCGCCCCCGACACCGCCGCCTGGCCCGGCGCCGGGCGGGCGCCCGGCACGCCGCAGGAGGAGGTGCTCTGCGGGCTGTTCGCCGACGTGCTCGGGCTCGAACGGGTCGGCGTGGACGACAACTTCTTCGAACTGGGCGGGCACTCGCTGCTGGCCGCCCGGCTGGTCGCGGGGCTGCGGGAGCTGGTCGGCGCGGGCGAGGGGATCGGGGTCCGCACCGTGTTCGAGGCGCCGACCGTCGCCGGGCTCGCCGAGCGGCTCGCCCGGGGGCCGGGCGCCGAGAGCTTCCCCGTCCTGCTGCCGATCCGCACCCGGGGCTCGCGCCCGCCGCTGTTCTGCGTCCACCCGGCCGCGGGCATCAGCTGGGTGTACACGGGGCTGCTGCGCCACCTCGACGCCGAGCAGCCGATCTACGGCCTCCAGGCCCCGGGCCTGGCCGATCCGAGCCACCGCCCCTCCTCCGTCGCGGAGTTGGCGCGCGACTACCTCGCGCAGATCCGCGCCGTCCGCCCCGAGGGCCCGTACGCCCTGCTCGGCTGGTCCTTCGGCGGGGCCGTCGCCCACGCGATCGCCGCGCTGCTGCGCGACCAGGGCGAGGAGGTCCGGCTGCTGGCCCTGCTGGACGCCTACCCGGGCGCCGGCGAGGCCGGGCCCGAGCAGTGGCGGGACGACCCGGCGCAGCTGGCGGTGATCCTCGACTCGCTCGGCCACCCGGCCGGGGAGGTCGACGCCTGGCCCGAGGACGAGGACGGCTACGCCGAGCTGGTCCGGCACGGCGAGGGCCCGCTCGCGGGCCTCAGCGGCGCCGCGGTGGCCCGGGTGGTCGCGGTCTTCCAGACCAACGCCGAGCTGGCGCACGCGCTCCCGCTGCCCGGCTACGACGGCGATGCGGTGGTCTTCACCGCCGCCAAGGACCGCCCGTCCGACGCCCCCGACCCGGACGGCTGGCGCCCCCACGTGGGCGGCCGGATCGACGTCCACGAGGTGCCGAGCACCCACGGTGCCATGACGGGCCCCGAGGCGCTCGCCGTCATCGGCCCGGTGCTCGCCGCCCGTCTGACCGCCCGGCCGGCCTCCTGACCGACCGGCCTCTGACCGGCCTCCTGACCCACCTCCCGACCGGCCTCCCGACCCGCCGACTTTCGCATCCCTTCCGACCGCAGGCCACCGACCTGCACCCACCGCGCGGGCCGCACCCGGCCCGCCCACCGAGAAACGGACACCACCATGACCACTGCCGCCATCCCCGACACCTGGCGCGGCGTCACCCCGTCGCCGATCACGTCGACCGACGCCTACAACGGCTTCATCGCCGCCAACGTGATCTTCGCGCTGGACCGGATCGGCGTGCTGGAGAAGCTCGGGCGCGGCGAGCCGCTCTCGGCCGTCGAGGCCACCGCCCAGGGCGGCGACACCGCCCGGACCGAGGCCGTCCTGCGCGCCGCCGCCGACTGCGGCTACGTCAAGGCCGACGGCGGCACCTACGTGCCCACCGAGGTGGGCCTCGAAGTCGCCGCCGCACGCGGCTACTTCACCTGGGCCGTCGGCGGGTACCACGACGTGTTCGGCCGCGCCGGGCACCTGAGCGCGGGAACGCACCGCTACAGCGAGGACGTCCTGCGCGACGAGGCGATGGTCGCCCTCGGCTCCGCCCAGTGCGACCAGTCGCTGTTCGCCGCGCAGCTGACCGACGTGCTCTCCGGCATCGACTTCCGCACCATCGCCGACCTTGGTAGCGGCACCTCCGCCCGGGTGCGCCGGGTGGTCGGGCAGCGCGAGGGCACCCGGGGCCTGGGCATCGACATCAGCCGCCCGGCCACCGACATCGCCCGCCGCGACATCGTCACGGCCGGGATGCAGGACCGCGTCACCGCCGTCCGGGCCGACGTCCTGGGCCTGCTCGGCACCCAGATCGACAACGACGCCGAGGCCGCCGAGGTGGCCGAGGTCGACACCGTGATGAGCTTCTTCCTGCTGCACGACCTGCTGGCCGACCCGGCCACCCGCTCCTCGATCTTCACCCGGATGCGGGAGGCCTTCCCGAAGGCCCGCACCTTCGTGCTCGGCGACACCATGCTGCGCGGCCCGGGCGAGTCCCAGAGCGCCCTGCCGGTCTTCTCGGTCGGCTTCGAGCTGGCGCACGCGATGATGGGCGTGCCGCTGCACACCAAGGAGACGTACGAGGAGCTGTTCACCGACGCCGGGCTGCGGATCGACCGCGTCGAGGCGCTGGCCACCCCGCACTCCTGGCTCTACGTCCTCCAGACCGACTGATGGCCGCCGCCCCCGCCGCCAGACACCTGCTGGCGCAGAACGAGCACCCGGGCCCGCCGCTGCCGTCCGTCGTGGCCGCCCTGGCCGCGGCCGCCGGCGACCTGCACCGGTACCCGGACTTCCGCCCGCAGCGGATCGAGGGGATCATCGCCGACTGGCAGGGCGTCCCGGCCGGCCAGGTCGCGGTCGGCCACGGCTCGGCGGGCGTGGCGCTGGACCTCTTCCACGCCGTCGTCGAGCCCGGCGACAACGTGGTGCACTCGGCGCCCTGCTTCGACGCGTACCCGCTGTTCTGCGAGATCGCCCGGGCCGAGGCCCGGGCCGTCCCGCTCGGCCCCGACGCCCGGCACGACCTGGCCGCGATGGCCGAGCGGCTGGACGAGCGCACCCGGATCGTCGTGCTGTGCAACCCGCACAACCCGACCGGCACGGTCTACTCCTGGGCGGAGCTGACGGACTTCTTCCGCCGCGTCCCGGCCACGGCGCTGATCCTGCTGGACGAGGCGTACGTCGACTTCGCCCGGGACTGGGCGGCCCCGGCCGTCCCGGACCGGATCGCCGAGTGGCCGAACCTGGTGGTGCTGCGCACCCTCTCCAAGTCGCACGGCATCGCCGCCCTGCGGATCGGCTACGCGCTCGCGGAGGAGTCCGTGGCCCAGCGGGTACGGGACCACCAGGTCCCGTACGCGGTGAACCGGCTCCAGGAGGCGGGCCTGCTGGCCGCCGTCTCGGCCCAGGACGAGGTGGACCGGCGGATCGCCGAGATCGCCGCCGAGCGGGAGCGCCTGCGGGCCGAACTGCTGGGGCTGGGCTGGACGGTGGCGCCCAGCCTGACCAACTTCCTCTGGGTCGTCGCGCCGGGTGACCAGCTCCCCCTGCGGACGGAGCTGGAGCGCCGGGGGGTGGCCGTCCGCTACTACGCCGGGCAGGGCATCCGGATCGCCGTCGGTGAGAAGGACGCCAACGACGCGGTGATCGAGGGCTTCGGCGCCACCGCGCCCGCCGCTCCCTGACCGCACCCCGCGTCCGCGGATCCCCGCGTATCCCTGCACCTCCCCGCACGTCCCGCACGTTCCCGCATGTCCCCGCGCACGGCGCGTGAGGGCGCACCGTCCGCGCCCCACGCGCCGAGCAGCCCAGCAACTCAGCACACACGGCACGTCCAGCACGTCCAGCACGTCCAGCACCCCGAAGCGCCGTCGGCGCAGCGAAGGAACCGCGATGCACCCGCTGTTGGCCCGCCCGGAGTTCCGGCGCTACCTCGCCGGGCAGACCCTGTCCGTCCTCGGCGACAGCGCCCTCTCCATCGCCCTCGGCATCTGGGCCAAGGTGCTGACCGGCAGCAACTCCGCCGCCGGGCTGGTGCTGTTCTGCTTCGCCGCGCCGCTGCTGCTCCTGCCGCTGGGCGGCCTGCTCGCCGACCGGGTCCGGCGCAGACCGCTGCTGGTCGGGGTCAACCTGGTGGTGGCGGTGGGGTTGACGCCCCTGCTGCTCGTCGACGGTCCGGACCGGGTCTGGATCATCTACTGCACCGCCTCGCTCTGCGGTCTCGCCGGGGCCGTACTGGCCCCGGCGCAGAGCGCCCTGCTACGTACGATCCTGACGGACCGTCAGGACTTCGGCGCAGCAGCCGGGTTCACCCAGAGCGCCCGGGCCGGCACCACGCTCGTCGCGCCGCTACTCGGCTCGGGCCTCTACAGCTGGCTGGGCGGGCGCGCCGTGGCCCTGGCCGACCTCGGCGTGCTGCTGCTGGCGGCCCTGGCCTTCCTCGGCCTGCGGGCGGACGAGCCCAGGCCGGAGCCCTCGGGCCGCCGGTGGCGCACCGAGGTGCTGGCGGGCTTCGCCCACCTGCGCGGCGCGACCGGGCTGCGCCCGCTGGTGGCGGCCACCGCCGTCACGGGCTTCGTGCTGAGCCTGCTCCAGCCGGTGCTGTTCGCACTGACCCAGCACGGGCTGCACCGCCCGCCGCAGTTCCTCGGCGTGCTGGAGACGATCGAGGCGGTCGGGGCGCTGGGCGGCTCGGTGGTCGGCGGTCTGCTGATCGGCCGGCTCGGGCCGCGCCGGACGGTCATGGCGGGGTCGGTGGTGTTCGGCCTCGGCACGGTCCTGCTGCTCGCGCCGTCCCTCCCCGTGGTGGCGGCCGGCCTGGTGATCGCCGGGGCGGGCATCCCGGCCGCCATGGTCGGCCTCGCCACGGCCGCCCAGGCGGCCACGCCGCCCCAGCTGATGGGCCGCGCCCAGGCGGCCGTCAACCTCTCGCTCACCGCCCCGCAGGCCCTCGCGGTCGGCGTCGGCTCCGGGCTGGTGGCCGCCCTGGACTTCCGGGTCGTGCTGGCCGTGATGGTGCTCGGCGCCCTGCTCGCGGCCGCCCACCTGCTCGGCAAGCCCGAGGCCCCCGCGGAATCCGAGGCCCCCGCCGGGACCGAGGCCCCCGAAGAGCCCGAGAGCTCCACCGAGCCTCCGGCCGACTCCGAGAGTCCCACCGAGCCCGGGAGCGCCCCGGACCTCCAACGCACCTGATCGCCCGATCACCCCCGACACCTCCTCTCCTCCTCACCAGAAAGCTCCTCAGATGACCGACCGCTCCTCGCCCACCGCCGCCCCGCTCCCCGTCGAACTGGACCACGTCGAGTTCTACCTGTCCGACCTCACCGCCGAGACCGCCCGGCTGACCACCGAGTACGGCTTCGAGCTGCTCGTCCCGCCCACCGAGCGCGGCGAGGCCGCCGAGCGCTGCCTCTCGGCGCTGGTCGGACAGGGCACCGTCCGGCTGCTGCTCACCCAGCCGCTGGCCGGCGGCCACCCGGCCACCGACTACCTGGCCCGGCACGGCGACGGCGTGGGCGCACTGGCCCTGCGGGTGCCGGACGCCGCCGACGCCTACCGGACGCTGACCGGCCGGGGCGCCGACGGGCTGCGCCCGCCGCAGGCCGCGCACGGCTGCGTCACGGCGGTGGTCGGCGCCTTCGGCGACGTGGTGCACACCCTGATCGAACGCGGCCCCGACGCCCCCGCCGACCGGATCCCCGGCCTGCCGGACGCCGCCCCCGTGACCGGTGCCGGTACGACGGGGCTGCGCTCCGTCGACCACTTCGCGGTCTGCGTCCCCTCCGGTGAGCTGCGCGAGACCGTTCGCCGGTACTGCGAGGTCTTCGGCTTCCGGATGATCTTCGAGGAGCGGATCGAGGTCGGCGCGCTCGGCATGGACTCGGCGGTCGTGCAGAGCACCGACCACAGCGTCACGCTCACCCTGATCGAGCCGCTCAGCCCCGACGCGGGCGGCCAGATCGCCTCCTTCCTCGCCGACCACGGCGGCGCCGGGGTGCAGCACGTGGCCTTCTCCTCCGCCGACGCCGTGCACTCCGTCTCCGCGATGGCGGAGCGCGGCGTGCCGTTCCTGCGCACCCCGGGCGCGTACTTCGACGCGCTGCCCGCCCGTCTGACGCCGCTGCGGCACTCCCTCGACCAGCTGCGCGCCCTGCACCTGCTGGTCGACCAGGACCACGACGGCCAGCTGTTCCAGATCTTCACCCGCTCCCAGCACCCGCGCGGCACCTTCTTCTTCGAGGTGATCGAGCGCATCCGGGCCCGCACCTTCGGCAGCAACAACGTCCGCGCCCTCTACGAGGCCGTCGAACTCCAGCGCAGCGCCAGCGAAGTGGCCGGATGAACGCGCCGGCCCTGACCGGGCACCAGCCCTCCCCCGCCCAGTCGCCCTCCGCCCAGCCGCTCCCCTCCCAGCCACCCTCCACCCAGCCGCTCTCCGTCGCCGAGTACGCGGAGCCGGCCCGGGCCGCGCTCGCGCCCGAGGTCTGGGACTGGCTGGAGGGCGGCGCGGAGCGCGAGCGCACCCTCGCCGGCAACCGGGCGGCCTTCGACCAACTCGCCCTGGTGCCCCGGGTGCTGGCCGACGTCTCCGCCTGCGACACCGCCGCCACCCTGGTGCGCAGCCGCGCGAGCCTGCCGGTGGCGGTGGCGCCCGTCGCGTACCACCGGCTGTTCCACCCCGAGGGCGAGCTGGCCTCGGCCCGGGCGGCGGCCGCGGCGGGGGTGCCGTTCACCGTCGGCACGCTCAGCAGCGTCGGCTTCGAGGACCTGGCCGCGACGGGAGCCACGCTCTGGTTCCAGCTGTACTGGCTGCGCGACCGGGGGCGGCTGCTCGAACTGGTCGCGGCGGCCGAGGCGGCGGGCAGCGAGTGCCTGGTCGTCACCGCCGACGTGCCGTTCATGGGCCGCCGCCTGCGCGACGCCAAGAACGCCTTCGCGCTGCCCGCGGACGTCCGCGCGGTCCTACTCGAAGACGGCGCCGCCGGGCGGGCCCACCAGGCCACCACCGCCGTCTCGGCCGTGGCCGCGCACACCGCCGAGCTGCTCTCCCCCGCCGTCACCTGGGCGGATCTCGCCTGGCTGCGCGAGCACACCAGCCTGCCGCTGATGGTCAAGGGGGTGCTCGACCCGGCGGACGCGGTGCGGGCCGCCGAACTCGGCGCCGAGGCCGTGGTGGTGTCCAACCACGGCGGCCGCCAGCTCGACCGGGCCGTCCCCTCGATCACCGCGCTGCCCGCCGTCGCCGAGGCGCTGGCCGGCCGCGACTGCCAGGTGCTGCTGGACAGCGGGGTGCGCGGCGGCTCGGACGCGCTCACCGCCCTGGCCCTCGGGGCGTCCGGGGTGCTGCTCGGACGCCCGATGATCTGGGGCCTGGCGGCCCGGGGCGAGGCCGGCTGCGCCCACGTGCTCGACCTGCTGGCCGCGGAGCTGCGGCACGCGCTCGGCCTCGCGGGCTGCGCCGACCTGAGCGCGGCCGCCGCGCTGCGCACCACCCCCATGCCCTGCCCCACCTGGAGTGCCCCGTGACCACCACCGCCCCACCCCGCGGCCTGCTGCGGGCCGACCTGCACCCCTCCCTCGCCGACCCGGCGATGACCTCGATGAACCTGCTCAACGAGATCTCCATCCGCTACCCGGAGGCGGTCTCCTTCGCCGCGGGCCGCCCGGCGGAGCAGTTCTTCGAACTCGACGCAGTCCACCGCCACCTGGACCGCTACGTCGCCCACCTGCGCGCCGAGCGCGGGCTCTCCGAGGAGGCGGCCCGGCGGCAGGTGCTCCAGTACGGGCGGACCAAGGGGATCATCCACGAGCTGATCGCCACCCACCTCGCGGTGGACGAGGGCATCGAGGTGCCCGCCGAGTCGATCGTGGTGACGGTGGGTTGCCAGGAGGCGATGTTCCTGGTGCTGCGGGCACTGCGCCGCGGCCCCGAGGACGTGGTGCTCGCCGTCTCGCCCACGTACGTGGGGCTGACCGGCGCGGCGCTGCTCGCCGACCTCCCGGTACGGCCGGTGGCCGACGGCCCGGACGGCGTGGACCTCGCCGACCTGCGCCGCCAACTGGCCGCCGCCCGGGCCGAGGGGCTGCGCCCGCGCGCCCTCTACCTGGTACCGGACGTCACCAACCCGAGCGGGGCCAGCCTGCCGCTGGAGCTGCGGCGGGAGCTGCTCGCCCTGGCCGCCGAGGAGGACTTCCTCCTGCTGGAGGACAACCCGTACTGCGTCTTCGCCGGCGAGGAGCGGCTGCCCTCGCTCAAGGCCCTGGACACCGAACGGCGGGTCGTCCACCTCGGCTCCTTCGCCAAGACGGCCCTCCCGGGCGCCCGGGTCGGGTACGTGGTGGCGGACCAGCCGGTGGCCGACGGCGCGGGCGGCATCGACCTGCTGGCCGACCTGCTCGGCATGATCAAGAGCATGACCACGGTGAACACCTCACCGATCGCCCAGGCCGTGATCGGCGGGGCACTGCTCGAACACGGCTACAGCCTGCGGGCCGCCAACACCGAGGTCGCCGCGCTCTACCGGCGCAACCTCGCGCTCGTCCTGGCGGGCCTGGCCCGGCGCTTCCCGCCCGGCAGCGGGGTGAGCTGGAACGAGCCGCGCGGCGGGTTCTTCCTGGTGGTCACGGTGCCGTTCGCGGTGGACGACGCACTGCTCGAACTCTCGGCCTCGGAGTACGGGGTGATCTGGACCCCGATGTCGCACTTCTACCCGGGCGCGGGCGGGGAGCGGCAACTGCGGCTCTCGGTCAGCCAGGTCGACCCGGACACCGTCGACCGCGGGCTGGACGGGCTGGCCGCCCTGATCGCCGCACGGTCCTGATCGCCGTACGGTCCTGACCTCGGAGGGGGCGCCCGCTCCGGCGCCCCCTCCCTTGCCGGGCCCTCGCGTCAGGGGCAGTGGGACGAGCCCGAGTCGGCGCCCCCGACGCCCCCGACGCTCCCGACCGCCCGGTCCGCCGGCGTGGCGTCCTCGGACAGCATCTTGATCCGGACCTGCCGCACGTACCGGTCCACCAAGTGGCGCAGCACGCTGACCGTGGCGGCGACGTCCGGTGCCGGAATGCCGTCCAGCGCATTGGCCAGACCGGCGATGTTGGCCTGTTTCAGACGGTTGAGCATCGCCCGCCCCTCGGCCGTGAGCACCACCTGGCGGGCCCGGCGGTCCAGCGCGTCCGGGGTGCGTTCCACCAGTTGCTGGGTCTGCAGCCGGTCGATCTGCCGGGTGACGTGGGAGGGCTTGACCATCAGCCGGGCGGCCAGGTCGCCCACCCGGCTGACCTCCTCGGCCTCGGCGAGCGCGCGCAGCAGGTAGACGTCCGAGCGCGCCGCCGTGATGCCGGCCCGCGCCGTCTGGCGCTCGTGCTCCTGCGAGCGGGTCAGCAGGTAGGCCAGCGAGGCCAGCACCTCCTCCAGTTCGGAGGTGGCGGTCGGATTGTCTGTTGCGTCCGGCATGGGGGAACTGTAGCGACCCCGTTCGAGGAGTGGCTCCCCTCTCGACCACTGACCGGTTTCCGGACAGATTCGTTCGCCACCGGATGGACCCTTTCGCCACCACTGACCGCGAGTTAGCGTGACGGTGAGTTAGTTGCTTAGGGCATGCAATGGTCCCGGGCGCTACCCCACGGCACCGCAGGCCCATCCGCTCGGCGCCACCGGCAAATCCGCTCCGTGAAGGGAGCCCATGATGGCCACCGCCGCTCACCACCCCCAGTTCACCCACCCCGCCGCCCGTGGCGGCTGCCCGTTCGACCCGCCGCCGGCCTACCAGCAGGCCCAGCAGGACGAACCGATCAGCCGGATCGCCCTCTGGGACGGCGCCCCCAGCTGGCTGGTCACCCGCCACGACGACATCAAGGCCGTGCTCAGCGACGCCCGCTTCAGCTCGGACGCCGCCCGGCCCGGCTTCCCGTTCATCAGCGCCGGCGCCCGGCAGCTGAGCACCGGCCAGCGGACCTTCATCCGGATGGACGACCCGGAGCACGCCCAGCTGCGCCGGATGCTCACCAGCGAATTCATGATCAAGAAGGTCGAGGCACTGCGCCCCGAGGTCCAGCGCATCGCCGACGACCTGCTCGACGAGCTGACCGCCGGCCGCAACTCCGGCGACCTGGTCCACGAGTTCGCGCTGCCGCTGCCGTCCCTGGTCATCTGCCTGCTGCTCGGCGTCCCCTACCAGGACCACGACTTCTTCCAGGAGTGCAGCCGGGTCCTGCTGCGCCGCGACTCCTCGGTCGAAGAGGTGCAGATCGCCCAGAAGAACCTGGCCGACTACCTGGTCAAGCTCACCGACTCCAAGCGCACCGAGCCCGACGACGGCATCCTCAGCCGCCTGGTCGCCCGCGGCGAGCTGAGCACCGAGGAGATCGGCGCCATGGGCCGGCTGCTGCTCGTCGCCGGACACGAGACCACGGCGAACATGACCGCACTCTCCATCCTGGCCCTGCTGCAGAACCCCACCCAGCTCGCCCACCTGCGCGAGCACCCGGAGTCGGTCGCCGGCGCCGTCGAGGAACTGCTGCGCTACCTCACCATCGTGCACTCCGGCCTGACCCGGGTCGCCACCGAGGACGTCACCGTCGGCGACGTCCGGATCCGGGCGGGCGAGGGCGTGATCTGCATGATCAGCACCGCGAACCGGGACGAGCAGAAGTTCCCCGACGGCGACGAACTCGACCTCTCCCGCGACGCACGCCTCCACCTGGCCTTCGGCTTCGGCGTCCACCAGTGCCTCGGACAGCCCCTGGCCCGGCTGGAACTGCAGATCGCGCTGAACACCATCCTGCAGCGACTGCCCGAACTGCGCCTGGCCGTACCGTTCGAGGAGATCCGCTTCCGGGGCGACATGCTCATCTACGGCGTCCACGAGCTCCCCCTCGCCTGGTAACGGCCCTCCCACGTCCGAACCGATCCTCCGAAGGGAAAGCCATGCTCATCCACATCGACCAGGAAAAGTGCTGCGGCGCCGGCAACTGCGTACTCGCCGCCCCCGAGGTCTTCGACCAGCGCGAGGAGGACGGCATCGTCGTCCTCCTCGACGCCGCACCCCCCGCCGACCTCCACCAGGCCGTCCAGGACGCCGCCGCGGTCTGCCCGGCCGCAGCCATCCGGCTCGACCAGCCGTAACCCCCCCCCACCCCCACCCCACCAACCCGCCGCCGAGCGGCGCCCCTGACCGCGCGTCGGGGTCCGGCCGAACCGAGCGGACCCCGACCGAGGCCGAGCCCCAACATCCACGCCGTGGAACAATGGACGGGCCTCGCGCGGGGGAGGCGGCGAGCATCGAAGGAGCGGCGGGTTGGCAGGGCTGGTGACCGACTGGATCCGGGTTCCGGTGGGCGAGGACGCTTCGAGGTGGACCACCCGCGGTGGCTGCCGCCGCGTTCTCCTCGTCGTCCACAACGTGACCTCCGCGACCCGACTCCTGGACGTCGTTCCGCTGTTCCGCGACGACCTCAGGATCCAGTTACTGGCCTCCTGCACGGGATCGTCCCCCTTCAGCGCAGGAGTCGCCGAGCTGCTGAGCTCCCTCAGGGTTCCGGTACTTCCGTGGGAGCAGGCCAAGCAGACCCCCGTCGACCTCGCCCTGTCGGCCAGCTTCGGCGGTGAACTCTCCGAGTTCCAGGGGAAGTTGATCGTCCTCTCGCACGGAGCCGGATACAATAAAAAGCTCGCAACACCGAACACCGAACACCGAACACCGAACACCGAACACCGAACGCGCCGCATGCCCCTGTCTTCGGCCTGGCGCCCGAGTGGCTGCTGTCCGACGGGGTTCCGCTCGCCCGGGCGATGGTGCTCTCCCACCCCGAGCAGCTCGGCCGGCTGCGCGAAGCCTGCCCCGAGGCCGCTCCGACGGCGGTGCTCGGCGGCGATCCCTGCTTCGACCGCATCCTGGCCGCCCTTCCGCGCCGCGAACGCCATCGCCGCGCGTTCGGCGTCCGACCCGGGCAGCGGTTCATCGTGCTCAACTCCACCTGGAACCCGCAGTCGCTCTTCGGTGACGCCGGCGCGAACGACCCGCTGCCGTGGCTGCTCGACCGCCTCACCGCCGAACTCCCGGTCGATGACTACCGGGTGGCGGCCGTCCTCCACCCGAACATCTGGCACGGCCACGGCCCCGGCCAGGTCCGCCTCTGGCTGGACCGCGCCGAGCGGGCCGGCCTCACCCTGATCGACCCCCTGGACAGCTGGCGGCAGGCACTGATCGCCGCCGACGCGGTGATCGGGGACTTCGGCTCGGTCAGCTACTACGCCGCGGCACTGGGCACCCCCGTTCTGCTCGGCACGGCCTCCGACGAAGTCCTGGGCGCCACCTCACCGGTGGCAGCCTTCGTCCGCGAAGCCCCCAGACTCGCCCTGGACTCCCCTCTGCTGCCGCAGCTGAACCGGCTCCTGACGCACCATCAACCCATCACCAGCACCAGCGAATTGACGACCTCAGCACCCGGCGAGGCGGCCGGCCTACTGCGTTCGCTCTTCTACGAGGTCATGGGACTGCCCGAGCCGACAGAGCCGGCTCTCCTGGACCTGCTCCCACTCCCCGACTACCGGCCGCCGACCCGAACCGTGCCGCTGCGGGTCCGTACCCGCCCGGGGCCCCGCCCGCACGAGGTCACCATCGAACGGGTCGCCGAAGGCCGGTACGGGCCTGCCGGGCCCGGCTCCGATCACCTCGCGGTGCACGAGGACACCCTCGACCAGGGCCTCCTCGATCTGGCCGACGCGATCCTCCGGTACGGGGAGGCCGACGACCCCCGGATCGGCCCGCCCCGGGAGTGGGCCGCGGCGACGCTCGCCCGCTACCCGAACTGCTCGCTCGCGGCCTTCGTCTCCGGTCCGGACACCTGTGAAGTACTGCTGCGCGACCGGGGATTCGTCCGCCTCACCAGCCCCTCGCTCGACCCGGCGGCGGCCGCCTCGGCACTGTTCGCCCAGGTGGACGACACCGCCGTCCCCCGTCCGCTGCCGCCGATGGAGCTGACGGTGCGCACCGGCGGCGCGTCCCACGCGGTCCTGGTCAGTCCCGTTCCGTGAGGCACTGCTGCCGCAGGCCCGCCAGGTAGCGCAGATGGGGCTCCGCCTGCTCACGGTCCAGGATCGCGGTGGCCTCGTCGATCGCGGCCAGCGCCTGTTCCGTCGCCGAGGTGTCCGCCCAGGTCTCCGCGAGGTTGGTGAGGGTGCGGGCCGCGTTGTAGTTGTCGCGCAGACGCCGGAATTCGGACAACGCCTCCGTCAGCCAGGTCCGGGCCCGCTCGTACTCGGCCAGGCCCCGCAGCGCCCGCCCCCGGTGCCGCTTCAGCAGCGCCCGGGCCCGCGGAACGTCCCCCGCCCGCTCGTGCTCCGGACCGATCGACCCGAGCAGTCCGTCGGCCTGCTCGAAGCAGTCGTACGCGGGCTGCCACCGCCACTGCCGAAGCCTCAGCAGCCCGAGCGACTCGACGGCCGTGGCCCGGCCCAGCAGGTGGCCGGCCCGCTCGAACGCCGAGGAGGCGTCGACCAGACAGCTCTCGGCCTCGGCCAGCAGGTCAAGTTCCATCAGGGCGAACGCCAGTTGGGTGTGCATCCGGCCGGCCATCGCCGAGTCCGGGTCGTGCGCGACCGCCGCCCGCACGGCGGTTCGCAGCGCCGGCAACAAGGTCTCGTGCCGACCGGCCTTGAGCTGTACCGCCCACGACGCCTCCGCCAGCTCGCACACCGTGGCCGGCGCGGCCAACTCCTCGGCGGCGAGCACCGCCTCGACCAGGTTGCCCACCTCCGCGGCCAGCGCGGCCAACGCCGCACCGGCGTCCGGGTAGTCACCGGGCCCGAGCTCCCGGTAGAGCGGCCCGACGTGCCAACGCTCCCGCAACGCCGCGTAGTCGGCCCGGACGGCGAAGCGCAGCAGATGCTCCACGGCACGCGTCACCGCACCCGCGCACGCGGCCAGACCGTCCTCCCGCGCCGCCCGCTCCTCGGCGAACCGGCGCACGGCGGGCCGGTAGCGGTAGCGACCCTCGGGCGTGGCCTCCACCAGGCCGGCCTCGGCGAGCCCGGCCAGCAGGACACCAGCGCGCTCGACGGTGAGCCCGCCAGTTGCATGGGGTCCGACAACCGCCACGGCCAGCTCGGGACCTACGCCCTGCCACGGCCGCAAGGCGCAGAGCCGGAACAGCCGGGCCTCCTCCGGCTCCAGCGCCTCGTACGACTCCTGCACGGCGGCGCGCACCGGATCACCCACATGGGCATCGCCGCCGCCGTCACCACCACCGCCCCGGCCCCGGCGCTGCTGGGGGATGAACGCCAGCCGGGGAGCCGCGGCACGCAGGGCGAAGGGCGATCCTTCGCACCGTTCGAGGACGCCCGACAGGGCGGGGCCGGCGGCTGAGACGGTCTCCTTCCCCACGAGGTCCGTGAGCAGCCGCCTGGCGTCCTTGTCGGACAGCGGCCCCACCGGGATCGGGACGGCGTCGAGACCGGTGAGCGGACGCCGGGCCACGACGACCGTGACGACGCCCGGGGCCGCGGTGATCAACGGCCGGACCTGGGCCGCCGACCGGGTGTGGTCCAGCACGACGAGCAACTGCCGCTCGGCGACCAGCGACCGGAACCGCTCGACCCGGTCCTGCGCGGCCGGCGGAACCCGGTCCGCCGGCATGCCGAGGTGGATCAGGAACTGCCGGAGCACGGCGGCCGCATCGGGTGCGGTGGCCAGCGACCCGCCGGAGAGGTCCGCGTAGAGCTGCCCGTGCGGAAACCGCTTCCGCTGCTGCGCACCCCAGTGGACGGCCGCGGTGCTCACGCCCATCCCCTGCGGTCCGTACAGGACGCTGACGCGGGGCGTGCCGTCCGCCTTCCGTCCGGCCTCCTTGTCCAACAACGCCAACACCTTGCGCCGGTCGGTGAAAAAGCGGTCGGAGGGCGGCAGTAGGGAGGGCGTCGCCAACGGCCCGGACCAGGCCCCGCCCTGGCCGCCCAGCCAGGCCCGAAGCGCCCTGGCCTGCGCCGGATCCGACTCGGCCGCATCCAGCAACAGCTGCGCCACAGTGGCCCGTTCGGCGGCATCGGTCGGCGCCGGCACATCCCGTCCCGTCACCCGGCGAACGAACGCACCCGCCGACTCCCAGGCCCACTTACCGGCCTCGTTCGCCACGCTCGCACCCACGGCGCCGAAAACAGCGGCCACCGCCGACAGCGACACCGGCTCCAACACCCCACACCCCCTGGTCCATCGCGGCACCCGACCAGCACCGCCGCACCCTCGCGTCCGGCCCCACGGTAGCCTGCCAAACCCCACCACGGGCGCGCACCAGCCCGCTTGCCCACAGCCGGATCCGGTTCCGCTTCCCCTCCCCAGAAGATCGCGCCCCCAACGCCAACAACGTCCGTCTGAAACTCAAGCGGCTGGTCGAGCGCGGGATCCCGGCCGAGACCGAGCAGGGGGTGTTCACCCGGCCCCGGCCATAGCCGCCCCGCGAGCCCGCGGCCAAGCCGCTCGCTGGTTCCGCCGATGCTGTCGGCGGTCCGGACCTGGTCCTGTCCGACACCGCACCGGAGGCACCGAGGAGTTGCCCCCGACGAAACCGGTACGGCCCGCCCTGGGCCCCGGCCCTCCTCGTCTCCGTTCGTCCCCGGATTGTCCGACCGATGGAGCAGGATGGAGTTCGACCAGTCACTGGGGAGAGGGAAGCAAGGAATGGCCACTGACGAAACCCGGCTGCCTGTGGAGTTCCTGGCCACTGTCGCGGCCGGTGCCGATGCCGGGTCCGCCGCGGCCCGGATGGCAGCCGAACAGGCCCGTGCCGTCGCCGACAGTCAGCAGGGCGGACCACTCCTCGCCGCGCTGCTCGACAAGCCCTACCGGGATTCGGCACCCGCCTGGCTGCTGGAGGCCGCGGTGACGAACGGGCTACGGCAGACCGAAAGCGAATACGAGTACCTGACCGGGTCGACCTCGCTGGTGGTCCTCGCGCTCATCCACCCCGACTGCGACCCGGCCCTGCGGGCCGACGCCTTGCACCGCTGCTCCGACCGCCGGCTCGGCTCCCTCGGCACCGCCGACCGGCCGGCCGACCTCTGCGCGGCCGTCGCCGACGAACTGCGCAGGCGAGTGCCGCAGCCACCGCACATGACACCCGAACTGCTCAAGGAGCCAACGTCCGCACAGGTGGTTCTGCGTACGGGACGCCTCCACGACGCCGTGTTCGAAGCCGCTGTCGCTCTCCTGCCCGACGGCCTCGACCGCACGCGTCTGGAGGACGAGGATTCCGGCGCCTGGTCCGACCGGATCAGGGCAGCGTTCGACGCGTGGGGCCGCATGTGGTCGGCCGTACTCGAACGGCACTCCGACCGGCACTCCCAGCTCATCGACAGGACCGCCGGCACCACGGCGAACCGGGTCATCCGCGGCCAACTGCTCGGCAGCGTGCCGTGGACGGTCGAGCCGAAACTCCTTAGGCAGATCGCGCTGGATGACCTCTTCAGGTTCGGCGCCGCCATGCTCACGACCCGGATCTGCGGCTTCCTCCAGGAGGGTTCCTCGAAGGAGGAGGCCCGGCAGCACTTCGCCGCCGAGCTCTCCGCCCTGGACGAGACCGATCGAAGGGACATCGAGTTCCTGCACCTACGGGACGACGGCTTCGACACCGACTGGGGCACCGATTCCGCCGTCTCCTGGGTGAGCCATGCGGCCGACGGACGGTGGCGCCTCGTCCTGAACCCCGCCGAGGCCAAGCCCGCCTACGGCGATCCCCACGCCTGGCAGAGCCATGCGGACGAACTCGCCGACCTGGGCCGACACTTCGCCGAAACGGCCGTGCAAGCCCTCCGAACGTGGAAGCCGAAGGACCTCTACGGAATCAGCAGGGCGGCCGACCTGCGCTGGATCCACGCCATGCTGGTCCACCTGCCCGAACTCACGCCCGCCGTCGAAACGACCGTCCGGCTGGTGATCCGCGACGCCCGCCGCGGCCGGTCCGGCCTCCAGTCGTACGACTACAAGTCCCAGGACGACCGGCGACAGTTCGACGAACTCCTGGACGCGATCACGCGGATCGTCGCCGACCCCGCCCCGCAGCCGCCCGCGACCCGTCGCGGGGCCCTCGGCGATCCCGAAGAGGTGACGGTGCGGAGCCTGTCCGCCGTCACCGCAGTGGTGCTCGACGCGTACCTCGACCGGCACGCCGGCGACGACGAACTCGTGGAGAAGGCACTGCTGTCCTTCGCCTGGCACGGCCACCGCAGCGAACCGGCATTCACCTCGGTCCTCGCCCGCCACTCCGATCCGCAGCGCGCCGTCCACACGCTCACCCGCGAGCTCCGCCACAGGCTCGGCGGCAACCCCAGCAACCGCGAAGCATGGGCCCGGGAGATCCTCGCCCTACCCGCCTGCCCCAGCGAGACCATCCTCGCCCTGCCCGCCTGGACGGCACTCAAAGCACGCGGGCACCACTACAACAGCACCCATCCCACAGTGATCGCCCTGGTGGAAGCAGCGCTCGGAGACGACCACCAGGCCTGGCAGCGATTCGCCGACAGCCCGATCGGCAACTCCGGCCCCAACGCCTGGCTCCGCCTCGGAGACATCCTCACGGCCGCCGCAGACGGAACAACGTGGCCGAAGCCGCCGACCTCCAGGTGACAGCTCCGGGCCGCCCCGGGGCGGCCCTTCCTACTCGGCCACGAAGACGCCGCCCCCGTCCAGGTCGCCCTCCTTCCATGGCGGAGGCGTCGGCCACACTTCGGCTCGGGTCAGCAAGCGTTCCCATCCTGGGCACAGCACTGGAAGCAGCATCAACGAGGCCGGTGCCGTCCGGCCGCGGCGGCTACCGGGCGGCACCGGCCTCGTGGCGTCGGAGGCGGACTGCGCTACAGCCCCGCCAAGCGCTCCGCCCCCGCCCGGCCCCGCGCCGCCGAGCGCACCTGCTGGACCCCCGAACAGGCCGCCACCTTCCTGCGCCCCGGCGCCGAACAGTACGCCGATCAGCTAAACGACCTGTTCGAGGTGATGCTCGGCACCGGCATGCACCGCGGTGAGATCCTCGCCCTCCACTGGTCCGACGTCCACCTCATGGACCGCAGGCTCTACGTCCGCTGGACCCTCGCCGCCGTCAACAACGGGCGGCTCCATCCCCGCGGGCCCAAGACCGAGGCCAGCCGCACCTGGATCAGCCCCTTCCCCGGAGTCATGACGCCCTCCAGGTGGGGAGGTGAGGTTCACGGACGCCGTGGTGGCCGGCAGCGCAGCGATGTGGTGTAGCAGTGGCCGAACCCCTCGGAGTGAACGGACAGGTCGTTTGACTGCGTCTGCTCGTCGACTGGTTGCATCATGTGCACAGAGCTGACACGGCGGCGACCAAGATCCCCGACAGAGTCACGCTCAGTCGGCCCCACTGTCACGGGCGGCGGTGCTCGGCGGGACGGGCTCCGAGGCCGGCACCCGGCGCCGCCTTCTCCAGGCACCCTGCCGATCCCCGGCAGGCAAGGCCCCGCACCCGACACACTCGAACGAAGACCTTGCCTGTCGCGTACAGCTACGGCCGCCCGGTCAGGACCAGGCCTGGCGGCCCCCGGCGTCAACCGGGCTGATCAACCACCGCTCTTGCGGCGGAAGTTGCGCTTGCCGCCCACCGCGCCGTGGGCGCCGTGGATCTTCGAGTCGCCATTCGGGCCGCCGGCCGCGCTATCGGACTTGGCGCCGCGCTTGCGCTCCAGAGCGGCGAGGAACCGGGCCTTGACGTCGTCCTGGGCGGCGGGCGCGGGAACCTCGGCAGCCCCCGTGACCTCCGGGCTCTCGGCACTCTCGGCGCTCTTGGGGTTCTCAGATGACTCCACGTCGCTGCTCATGCAGAACCTCTTCCTTGAGGGATGGTGGCGGTTGATGACTTCACACACACCATGTCATGCCCAAGCTTCCCATCTGCGGGTGGTACCGATCCTGTACGGACAGAACCTGCGCGCCCGCCCGGTCCTCAGAACCCGGCCGAATCTCTCCGGCAGGATCCTGACGGGTTACCCGCAAGTAGAAATAGCGGGGGTAGTGCGCTGCGGGGGTGGTCGAGTGAGGGCGTTCGGTGAGCCTCTACTGGGTTTCGCCAGGCCGCTGCACTGAGCTGGCCGAGGCAGCCGGGTTGGCCGCCAGGTCCATCAGGCATCCGGAGCGGGGCCGCCGGGAGCGGCCGCAGCGTCGCACGGTGGAACTGCTGGTGTCGACGCTGGGGCCGGTCGAGGCCGGTCGGAGCGGGGGCACCGACCCCCTCTACGCCGACCTCGCCGACCTCGCCGACCTCATGATCGGCACCGGCATCCGCAAAGGCGAGGCGATCGCCCTGCACGACCTGCGCCACCTCGCCGCCAGTTTCGCCCTGGCCGCGGGCGTGCCCCTGCCCGTGATCTCCAAGACCCTGCGCCACCGCACTCTGTCGACGACCGCGAACATCTACGCCGACCACACCGTCCTCGGACACCCCGTCTGCCGCGCCCAGCGGCCCCTGGCGCCCGCGCCCGCGCCCGCACCCGCACCCGCACCCGCACCCGCACCCGCAACTGCCCGCATACCAGCAGGCGCGAACAGAAGAACCGTCCGCGCCCTGGACGATGTGGCCCGGCGATCACCGTGCGACCACCAGCTGACCCGGAAACAGAAAGAGCCGGCACTCGGTTTCCCAAGTACCGGCTCTCACAACCGACTTCACAGTCGGGACGACAGGATTTGAACCTGCGACCCCTTGACCCCCAGTCAAGTGCGCTACCAAGCTGCGCCACGTCCCGCGGTCTCGGTGCCCGGTAGCGGGGCCTGGGGGGCTCTGCTGTGGGCTTCTCGACCTTGTCTCCGGTTGTCCCGGCGACGTGGAAAACAATACAGCACGTGGAGGGGTGCTCGCTGCCGGGTTGAGGGTGGGTGGGTCAGGGGCGGGTCAGGGGGTGGGGTGGCGGGCGTCGTAGGTGAGGAAGGCGGGGCGGCGGGCGGCGAGGAGGACGACGGCGGCGACGCAGGCGAGGCCGCCGGTGATCACGGAGGTGGCGGGGTTGGTGAGGGCGGCGACGGCGCCGGACTCGAAGTCGCCGAGGCGGGGGCCGCCGGCGACGACGACGATGAAGATGCCCTGGAGGCGTCCGCGCATCTCGTCGGGGGCGGCGACCTGCATCATCGTGTTGCGGAAGATCATGCTGACGGTGTCGGCGCAGCCGGCGACCGCGAGCAGGAGGAGGCCGAGCCAGAGGTTGTGGAGCGCGCCGAAGGCTGCGATGGCGAGGCCCCAGGCGGCGACGGCGACGAGGACGGCGGCGCCCTGGCGGTGGATGCGGCCGACCCAGCCGGAGAAGAGGGCGCCGGTGAGGGCGCCGACGGCGGGGGCGGCGACCAGGAGGCCGACGGTGCGGGCGTCGCCGCCGTAGAAGGTGACCGCGATGGCGGGGAAGAGGGCGCGCGGCATGCCGAAGATCATCGCGGCCAGGTCGGCGAGGAAGCTGGTGCGCAGGTTGGGCTGCTCGCGCAGGAAGCGGAGGCCGTCGAGGACGGAGGCGCGGCCCTTGCGGTCGCCGAGCGGGCGCATGGCGGGCAGGCGCCACATCGCGTAGAGGGTGCCGGCGAAGGCGACGGTGTCGACCAGGTAGGCGGCTTGGGTGCCGTAGGCGCCGATGAGGACGCCGCCGAGCATGGGTCCGACGGTGAGGCCGAGGTTCATGCTGACGGTGTTCAGCGCGTTCGCCGCGGGGAGCTGGTGGCTGGGGACCAGCCGGGGGATCATCGCGGAGCGGGCGGGCGAGCTGAGGGCGAAGAAGCCGGCCTGGGCGGCGACGGCGGCGTAGAGGACGGCGACCTGGCCGAGGCCCGCCAGTGCCTGCACGGCGAGGACGGCGGAGACGACGGCGAGCCCGGCCGAACCGATCAGGCCGAGCTTGCGCCGGTCGACGGTGTCGGCGATCGCGCCGCCGTACAGGCCGAAGGCGACGATCGGGAAGAAGGAGAAGAGGCCGACCAGGCCGGTCGCGAAGGCGGAGCCGGTCTCGTCGTAGACCTGGACGGAGACGGCGACGGCCGTCATCTGCTGGCCTATGGAGGAGACCGCCTGCCCGAACCAGACCCGGCGGTAGTCGGGGTGGTCGCGCAGTGGGCTGAGGTCGGCGAAGGCCCGCCGGTACCAGGGGAGGGTCTCGGTTCCGGCCGACGGAGCGGAGACGTCGGAGGGTGGCTCCTCCGTCGGAACAGGGGCAGGCGCCGAGGCAGGGGCAGGCGTCGGGGCGGGATCGGACGCCGGGGCGGGATTGGCAGGATGATTGGTCGACACAACCCTCCATGGTCCGCCCCGGCCTCCCCGCTCCCCGCACCGGGGCCGGACAGCGGCCCGTCCTACCTGGTCAGGACCTGCTTCTCCCCTGCCTCCACCGCGAAGTCGAGCCGGTTGCCCGGCGGCGGGAACGGGCAGATGAAGTGGTCGGCGAAGGCGCACGGCGGCAGGTAGGCCCGGTTGAGGTCGAGGACGGTGCGGCCGTCCGCGTCCGGGGCGGGGAGGGTGATGAAGCGGAAGCGGTAGGTGCCGATGCCGCTGGTCGCGTCCGCGATGACGCCGGTGAGGCGGTCGCCGGAGCGGCTGACGGTCAGCTCGCGGTGCTCGCCGGCGACGGTGAAGGCGATCTGCCCGGTGACGGCGAGCGGGCGCTCCTTGCCGTCCGCATTGGGGACGAGCACGGACTGGGCGCCGTCCTCCTCGAACGGGGTGAAGACGGCGGGGACGGCCCACTCCGGCGAGTACGGGTAGGCGGAGATGCCCGCGAAGGCCGTCCGGCGCGGCGCGGCCGGATCGAAGACCCGCAGGGCGAGCTCGCCCTCGCGCTCGATCGGGACGAGCAGGACGTCGCCGAGGGTGGCGGTGTCGGCGGCCGGATCGGTGTCGGGACGGAGCAGCGCCTCGCCGTCGACCGGCCCGTCGGCGCCGCCGACGGTGATGCCGTCCGCGGCCGCCGCCCGGACCCGGACGCCCTCGGCGTCGGCCCACCAGTGCCCGGGCAGGCCGACGATCTCGACGGGTCCGGGCTCCAACCAGTGCGTGCCGGTGAGTGCGAGCTGGCCGTGTGGCGAGCTCACCGACGCCGCCCGGCCATCGCTCCAGCGCTTCCAGTCCTCCGCGGCCGTAGCCGTCATCGGTACACCCTCCCACTGCGGTCCTCGGGCGGCCCGCTGTTCGGGCCGTCCACCTCGGTCACCCACCACAACGCCGCGCACCCGGACGGATCATTCCCGCCTGCCGGAACCGCCACAGGGCGGCCACAGGGGGCAACACGGCGTCACGACGGCAACACCACCGACACGACGCCCGCCGGGACGAAGGCCGGCCCGCTCGGCCGACACCCGGCCGCTGGCATCCAGCACCCGACGCGCCCACTCGCCCACTCGCCCACCCCGTCAGCTGCTGGCGCCCAACGGCCGGAACAGCCCCTCCTGCACCACCGACACCACCAGCCGCCCGCTCCGGTCGAAGATCTGCCCGCGCGCGAGGCCGCGCCCGCCGTGGGCGATCGGGGACTCCTGCTGGTACAGCAGCCAGTCGTCCGTACGGAACGGGCGGTGGAACCACATCGCGTGGTCGAGCGAGGCCATGTCGAAGTGCCGGGTGCCCCAGAGCGGCTCGACGGGGGCGCGGACGGCGTCGAGCAGCGTCATGTCGCTGGCGTAGGTGAGGGCACAGACGTGGATCAGCGGGTCGTCCGGCAGCGGGCCGTCCGTCCGCAGCCAGACTCCGCTGCGCGCCTCGACCCCGGCCAGCTCCTCCTTCGTCCAGCGCAGCCGGTCGACGTAGCGGATGTCGAAGGGCTGGCGGCGGCTGATGAACGGGGGGAGTTCGCCGAGCCGGGAACCGACCTCCTCCAGCGCGCTGGGCAGGTCCTCGGGCGCGGGGACGTCCGGTATGGGGTGCTGGTGCTCGATGCCGCCCTCTTCGGGGCTGTGGAAGTCGGCGGTGAGGGCGAAGATCGACCGGCCGCCCTGGATGGCGAGCACCCGGCGCGTGGTGAAGGAACGGCCGTCGCGGATCCGGTCGACCTGGTAGACGATCGGCACGCCGGGCACCCCGGGGCGCAGGAAGTAGGCGTGCAGCGAGTGGACCGGGCGGTCGCCGTCCACCGTGCGCCCGGCCGCGACCAGCGCCTGCCCGGCGACCTGGCCGCCGAACGTCCGCTGCAGCGCCTCCTCGGGGCTGCGCCCGCGGAAGATGTTCAGTTCGATCTGCTCCAGGTCGAGCAGGTCGACAAGGTCGTCGACGGGGGTACCCATGCGTGCGCTTCCTCTCCAGGCCCACGGCCCCGGCGGAGGTCTTCCGCCCGGCTCCGGCGCCCGTCCTGATCGAATTCTCCAACCCACTGGAATTCTCCGGCGACCGGGGTCATTCCCGCTCACCGGGCCGAAGGAGCCGATTCACTCGAACGAGTAAGCGAGCAGAGGGGAAGAGCGGAAGAGCGGAAGATGCGGTCACCAGGCGGACGGACGAACGCCCACCCGGACTCAGGTCTCCCCCGCCTCCCCCGCCTCCAGCCCCGACTGCCGCACGGTGATGTTGAGCCGGCCGACCAGACCCAGCGCCGGATCCGCCGTGCCGGGCAGCGTGCGCACCACACCGTGGTACGCGAACCGGGCCGGGCCGCCGAACACCAGCAGGTCACCGCTGCGCAGTTCCAGGTCGGTCCACGGGCGGGTCCGGGTCTCGGTGTTCCCGAGCCGGAACACGCAGGCGTCGCCGAGCGAGAGTGAGACCACCGGCGCGTCGGTCCGCTCGTCGCGGTCCTGGTGGAGGCCCATCTTCGCGCCGTGCGGGTAGTGGTTGACGATCGCGATGTCGGGTTCGTACGACGCGGCGCCGGCGATCTGCCGGGCGTCCGTCCCGTAGGCGTCGGCGACGGCCCGGCGGGCGAGGCGGTCGAGTTCGGGCGGGAACGGCTTGACGGGCGTGCCGTCCTCCGCGTCCTTCCGATAACCGTACGGATACCAGTGCCATCCGAGGCTGACCATTCGTACGGACATCATCCCGCCGGTGGGCATCCGCACGGCGTGCAGGCCGGCCGGTGGGCGGGCCCACTCCCGACAGGCGGCGACCAGGCGCAGTTGGGCATCGGCGTCCAGCCAGCCGGGGAGGAGGACGGCACCGGGGGCGGGCTCGGCGCGCCCGCGCGCGGCAGCGGACCCCGACCGGCCGCCCGGGACGGCACCGGGCAGGTCACCGAACAGTTCGCCCTGGATCACCCCACCATCCTCCCGCACCGCCACGGCCGAAGCCCGGCCGGCCTCAGGAACCCGGCCGACCTCGGGAGCCCGGGCCACCTCCGGAGCCCGGACCGCTACCGGAGGTCGGGCTGCCACCGGGGGTCGGGCTGCCGCCGGAGGTCGGACCGCCACTGGGGGCCGGCGATCCGCCGATCAGCCCCAGCTCCCGCGCGCAGTCCGGCCACGCCTCCCAGCCCTGCTGTCGGAGGATCTCCTCGCCGACGGTCGTCTGCTCCCGACGGCTCGCGTGGTCCGGCCGGTCGGCGAAGCGCAAGCCGCCGGCGACCTCCCAGGTGGGCGGCCAGATCTGCAGGCCGCCGTAGTAGCCGTTGCCGGTGTCGGCCTGCCAGTCGCCGCCGCTCTCGCACTCGGCGAGGCCGTCCCACACGACGTCCGCGACCCGGGCCGCCGCACCGGCCCGCTCCCAGGGGATCGCCGCCGCCCCCGCCAGCAGCACCACGGCGACGCCCAGTCGAAGCACGACCCGGCACATACGCTCGTCACAGGGAGGCGGCACAGCAGCCGACCCTAGGCCGGTCGCCTCACGGCCCTCCCCAACGACACTCCGAACGCGCCGGAAACGCCAGAAACGCCGGGAACACCGGAAGCACCGGAAACGCCAACGGCCGCTCCCCCGCGCAGCGGAGAAGCGGCCGTGGTGTCAGCACACCGCCGGGGCCGGGAGGCCCGCTGAACCGACCTCAGGCCGGGGACGTCGGACAGCCGACATCAGGCGGCAGACCCCGGAGAGCCGGTGTCAAACGCTCAGACACTCAGTTGCTCAGAGGCCCAGACGCTCAGAGGCCCAGGTGCTCAGAGGCCCAGGTGCTCAGGTGCTCAGACGCTCAGGGTCTGGCCCGGGAGGATCAGGTCGGGGTTGCCACCGATGACCTTGGCGTTGTTCTTGTACAGGTCGTGCCAGTCCAGGCCCTGCGCGGCGGCGATCGAGCTCAGGGTGTCACCGGACTTGACGGTGTAGCTGTCGCCCTTGGCCGGCTTGGCGTCGTTCGAGCCGGTCCAGCCCTTGGCGCCCTTGGCGGCGTCGTTCTTCGGCGCGGCCTTCGGCGCAGCGGCGGCCTTCGGGGCAGCGGCCTTCGGCGCGGCATCGGCCTTCGGCGCAGCGGCGGCCTTCGGAGCCTGGGTCTGCGCCGGCTTGGCGGCCGGGGCAGCCGGCTTGGCGGCGGTCGAACCGGCAGTCGAGCCAGCGGTCGAACCGGCCGAGGTGTCGACGGCGGCCGGGGTGCCGCCCTTGGTCAGGCCGGCCTTGACGGAGCACACGGGCCAGGCGCCCGGGCCCTGCGAGGCGAGGACCTTCTCGGCGACGGCGATCTGCTGCGCCTTGGTGGCCTGGTTGGCCTGCGAGGCGTAGGCGGTGCCGCCGAAGGCGGCCCAGGTGCTGGAGGTGAACTGCAGTCCGCCGTAGAAACCGTTGCCGGTGTTGATGGCCCAGTTGCCGCCGCTCTCGCACTGGGCGACGGAGTCCCAGGTGGAGACGGAGGCGGCGGAGGCCGAGGTGGCCGTGACGAGGCCGGCCACCGGCAGGGCCGCGACAGCGGCGCCCGCCACGACAGCCATCCGGACGCGGTTGCGCTTGGTGGCCGTGGAGGTGGTGGCAGCGGCGGTCTCGTGACGGAAGGTCATGGGGTTCCTCTCGAAAGCCCCGGGCGGGCATGCGGAACCAGGCCCTGGAGAGGGCCGCGTTCACTTGCCGCGTCCGTCGGGCGACCGTGCACGTGTCGGACGTGCCGCTTGCCGCCCCGGCCACCCAGCCGCTCACCGGCGACCTTTTCGAGCGATCGCGTCGGCGGGCACCTGCCGCATCCGGCGGGGAGCCGGAGGGGCGGTGCGTCGGGGGTGAACCCGGGTGGCGCTCGTTGCGCCGCCAATGAAGCTACGAGCCGGTCGGCGGGGAAACCAAAACTCCACCGGTCTGCCCAGCTCAGCCAAGGGTTACCGGCGGTAGCGCCCGCACAATCCTGTCCGAAATGCCCGTTTTAGCCGTCGATTCGTAGATCAAACATCACGGTGGCGTGACTCACCTCACGGTTTCATTCCGGCAGGCCTGCCACCGACATCGACACATTGCGACCACGAGAACACGCGGCGCGGTCGGATCAGAGGCAATTCCCGTCAGCCTCGTCGACCACCCGTGACGCCTGACACAAGGGCCCGTTGGTCATGGCGACCTCCCCGTATCCGCCCCCGACCGCCAACCGCACCCACCAGAGGAGAACCTGTGCCGCGCATGCTCGACGTCAGCGACGAGGTCCGGTCCGAGATCGGCGACGACGAGGCGGACCGCCTCCTCGGCGGCGACCGCGCACCCGACAGCTACGAATGCACCTCCTGCCGCACCTCCGGCGACACCCACGCGGAGCCCACCAGCACCGTCCTGTTCGTCGGCGAGGAGACCGCCGTACTCGCCTTCGCCCACGCCCGCTGCATCCCGTCCCAGGTGGTGCCGGTGGCCGAGGAGCAGTTGGTCGGCGCCGTCCGCAGCATCAGCCAGGCCCAGACCGGCGCCCCGGCCGCGCCCGCGCACCCGCTGGTGCCCATTCCCGCGCCGACCCCGGCGACCGCCCCCACCGCCCAGCCCAGCGCGCCGGGCCAGGCCGCCATCCTCGGCATCACCTGCGGGCTGGTGCTGCACGGCAAGGTCGGACACGCCTCGCTGGTCGTCGAGCCGACCGGCCCGGTCGGGCGCCCCGGCAGCACCTCGGGCGAGGACGAGTTCCTCGACCTGCTCCAGGACGCCGGCTTCCAGGCCATCACCGACCTCGACGAGACCCCGGACCAACTGGGCGGCTGGTCGGTCCTGGTGGCGATGGGCAAGCTGCACGCGATCCTGCAGCCCGCTGCCGCCGGCGGCAGCACCGGCTGGTGGCAGGCGCACCAGCCGCTCCAGGTCACCGACGCCTGGCGGATGGCCGCGAGTCAGCTCTCCGAGGTCACCATGTACGCCGTCCCGGCCGGGATGGTGGGCCGCCAGCCGCGCGAGGACCTGCTCCGCCAGGCGCTGGAGCGGGCGGTGGCACTGGGTCAGGTGGTCGCCGCCTCCCTCCCCCTCGCCGGCACCTGAGCCCCTCGGCACCCGGGCCCGCCGACACCCGCCCTGTCGGCACCCAGCCCCAGCCGCGCGCCCGACCCAGGCGCGCGCCCGCCCCCGCCCCCTCAGCACCCAGCCCCAACCGCGCCCCGACCCGTCGGCACCCGGGCTCCACGCCCGGGCTCCGCACCCCGGCTCCGCACCCGCCGAAGCACCCGCCGAAGCACCCGCCGGAAGGCGGCCTCTCCCTCAGCACAAGCCGCCTTCCGGCCGGTCCCCGGCACCCCGCATCCCCGTGACCCCTCACTCGTTGGCCCCTGTGTGTACAGCTACGACGTCTCCGCGTCCCCCGGCCGGTCCACCACCGCCCCCCGCTCGATCCCCGGCATGCGCCCGTCGTACGACGCGGAGCACCCGCACTCGACGACGCCGATCTACGACGAGCTGTACTCCGAGTACCGGCGGCTGTTCCGCGCGCTCCCGGGCGACCGCTCGGGCGAGGAGGACCTGAAGTTCACCGGCTTCGCGGTCCGCGACGGCTACCCGGTGCTCGGCGAACCGCGCCCGTACCCGCCCCAGCACCAGGCCTTCCACAGCTACGGGGGGCAGCCGCCCGGCCTGCCGCAGTTCATGCCGAGCCAGCAGCACGGCCACTCCGCAGGGCACGCCACCGGCCACGGCGCCACCAGCCACACTGGCCACACTGGCCACACCGGCCAAACCCACCACAGCACCACCGGCCAAACCCACCACAGCGCGATGGGCCACACCGGCCACAGCGCCCCTCAGCCTCAGCCGCACCCCCACTCCGAGCCCGCCGCCCCGACCAGCGACGGCTTCGGCCAAGCCGCCCCGGCGGCCACCGCCCCTCGGCACACCCCGCCCCCGCCGCCCCAGTTCACCAACGGCCAGGGCTGGGTGGCCGCCGGCTACCTCGGCCCGATCCCGCACTCGATGCCCGCGCCGCCCCCGGCCCCCGCCCCGGCGATGGGCACCGCCACCGGCGTCGCCACCGCCGCGCCCACCGGCGGCCGCCACCGCCAGATGCTCTCCCTCCCCCCGGGCCGCAACGGCGACCACCACTGAACCGCCCGCCTGTACACCACCCGCACGACCCCGCACACACGACGAGGGCCCCGCCACCACCGTGACGGGGCCCTCGCCCACACCTACTGCCGGCACCCACCGACTACTGCCGGTGGATCACGACGTCCTACTTCCGCTTGCGCTTCTCCCGGACCCGCACCGAGATCGAGATCGGCGTCCCGACGAAGCCGAACTCCTCACGCAGCCGGCGCTCGATGAAGCGCCGGTAGCCGGCCTCCAGGAAGCCCGAGGCGAACAGCACGAACCGCGGCGGACGGATGCCCGCCTGGGTGCCGAACAGGACGCGCGGCTGCTTGCCACCGCGGATCGGGTGCGGGTGGGCGGCCACCAGCTCGCCGAGGAAGGCGTTCAGCCGCGCGGTCGGGATGCGGGTCTCCCAGCCCTCCAGCGCGGTCTCGATCGCCGGGACGAGCCTCTCCATGTGCCGGCCGGTCTTGGCCGAGACGTTGACCCGGGGGGCCCACTGCACCTGGACGAGGTCGCGCTCGATCTCGCGCTCCAGGTAGAAGCGGCGCTCCTCGTCCATCTGGTCCCACTTGTTGTAGGCGATGACGACGGCGCGCCCGGCCTCGACGGCCATCGAGATGATCCGGGTGTCCTGCTCGGCGAGGGTCTCGCTGGCGTCGACCAGGACGACCGCGACCTCGGCCTTCTCCAGCGCGGAGGAGGTGCGCAGCGAGGCGTAGAAGTCGGCGCCGGCGGTCAGGTGGACCCGGCGGCGGATGCCGGCGGTGTCGACGAACTTCCAGGTCTTGCCGGCGAGTTCGATCATCTCGTCGACCGGGTCGCGGGTGGTGCCGGCCAGCTCGTTGACGACCACCCGTTCCTCGCCGGCGACCTTGTTCAGCAGGCTGGACTTGCCGACGTTCGGGCGGCCGATCAGCGCGATGCGACGCGGGCCGCCGGGGGCGGCGTCGCCGAAGGTCTGCGGCGGGGCCTCGGGCAGCGCGTCCATGACGGCGTCGAGCAGGTCGCCCGAGCCGCGGCCGTGCAGCGCGGAGACGGGGTGCGGCTCGCCCAGGCCCAGCGACCACAGGTAGGCGGCCTCGGCCTCGGTGGACGGGCCGTCGACCTTGTTGGCGCACAGCACGGTCGGCTTGCCGGCCCGGCGGATGAGCTTGATCAGGGCTTCGTCGGTGTCGGTGGCGCCGACGGTGGCGTCGACCACGAACAGCACCGCGTCGGCCTGCTCGATGCCGAGCTCGGCCTGCGCGGCCACCATCGCGTCGAGGCCGAGGACGTCGATCTCCCAGCCGCCGGTGTCGACGACCTTGAAGCGGCGGCCGTTCCAGCTGGCCTCGTAGGTGACCCGGTCGCGGGTGACGCCCGGCTTGTCCTCGACGACGGCCTCGCGGCGGCCGATGATGCGGTTCACCAGGGTCGACTTGCCGACGTTCGGGCGGCCGACGATGGCCAGCACCGGCAGCGGTACGTGCTCGGCGCCGTCGAAGCCGTCCACGCCGTCGACGTCGAAGCCTTCCTCGGCGGCGATGGCCATGAACTCGGCGTAGTCGGCGGCGTCCAGTCCACCGTGGCCGGTGTCGGAGTGCTCTGCGGTCATGTTCGTCTGTTCCGTTTCCCGGCGCGGCCCTTCCCAGGGGCGCGCCGTGCGTACCTGCCCCGCTCGGGGCAGCGCGATGGTTGTCTCCGCGGCACCTCGGCGGCACCGCAGCTCATTCGGCCGTTCCGGCGATTCCGGTCGTTCAGGCCATTCCGGTCGTCCGGACCATTGTGGCCGTCGGGCCGACCCGATCATTCCGGCCGATCCGGTCCTCAGACCGGCCCGGCCGTCCAGACCTGTCCGTTCGTTCGGACCTGTCCGTCCTTTCAGACCGACGACATCCCGGCCCGCTCCTCCACCAGCGCGGCGATCCGGTCGATCACCTGCTCCAGGGTGAGCTCGCTGGTGTCCACCAGGACGGCGTCCGCGGCCTGGGCCAGCGGGGCCGTCTTCCGGGAGGAGTCGGCGGCGTCCCGGCGGGCGAGGTCGGCGGCCATCGCGGTGATGGTCGCCTCGTCGACGCCCTTGGCGCGCAGCTCGGCCGCCCGGCGCTCGGCCCGGGCCTGCTCGGAGGCGGTCAGGAACACCTTGACGGTGGCGTTCGGGAACACCACCGTCCCCATGTCCCGGCCCTCGGCGACGATGCCGCGCTCGGCGACCTCGGCGCAGCCGCGCTGCAGCTCCACCAGCCGGGAGCGCACCGCCGGCACCGCGGAAACGGCGCTGACCTGCGCCGTCACCTCGGGGCCGCGGATCGGTCCGGAGACGTCCTGGCCGTCCACCGTGATGGTGGGACCGTCCGCGTCCGTGCCCGACACGATCACCGGCTTGCCGCACGCGACGGCCACCGCCTCCGGGTCGGCCACGTCGACGTCGTTGGCCAGCATCCACCAGGTCATCGCCCGGTACATGGCGCCGGTGTCCAGGAAGCTCAGGCCCAGCCGGGCCGCCACCGCCCGCGAGACGGTCGACTTGCCCGAACCGGAGGGTCCGTCGATCGCGACGACGACCGGGGCGTGCGCTCGGTCGGCAGTGTCCACGGGGCCGAACCTCTCTCTGGGCGTGAAAGCCGGGGCCTGGGGAGGCAGACGGCAGGGGATTGTCTCCCTCAAGGTTAATGGACCGCCGCCCTACCCACTCCGCCACCCGATCAGCCCAGTACCAGCCCCCTGCCAGCCCCCCTCGGCCCCGGGATCAGCCCCGGTACCGGCGCCGGTATCAGCCCCGGGCTTCAGCCCCGGCTCCAGGCCCGGTATCAGCCCTGGTCGGGGCCCAGGACCTGCAGGACGGCGTTGCCCAGCCGGGGCCGCAGGTACTCCCCGTCCCACTCGATGCCGAGGATGCCGGCGGTGAAGGCCATCGGGATCTCGCGGCCGAGGAGGTCCCAGACGAACGGCACCTTGGAGACGTGCGAGGGGAAGTCGTTCACCGCGAAGGAGTCCCGGTGGTACGGGTTGGCGTCCGCCTCCCGCCAGCCGAAGGACTGGCGCAGCCGTGGCCCGTCGGGGGTCTGGGTGTGCGCGAGGAAGGCGGTGAGCCAGCCGGTCACCCGTGGGCCGCCGGACATCGACCGCCACTTGAAGAGCGAGCGCCAGAACTCGTCGTCGACCGCCCCGCCCGCCGCGGTCGCCGCGATCTCGTCGAGCACCGGGCGCAGTTCGGCGAACCACGGCGCCAGCCAGTCGAAGCGCTCCGCCAGCCCGGCGACCCGCGCCACCAGCAGCGCCCAGTCCTCGGCCGTGCCCTCCAGCCGGATCCGCGGGATGCCGCAGCGGGTCTCCCAGCGGAAGGCGTAGTAGGGGCTGACCACGTCCATCAGCGCCACCAGCGCGCAGGAGGCGTCGTCGGGCGTGGTCGTCGAGAACGCCGGCTGGAACAGCTCCACCAGCTCGGCCCCGACCGCCGCCGCCAGCGGCTCCCGCACCAGCCGGATCGACCGCGACCAGTCCGGCCAGGGCGCCGCCAGGGTGTCGTCGCGGACCACGATCGCTTCCCGGCGCCCCTCGGCGCCGCCGAACAGCGCCCGGTACCTCGGCGCGTACATCCGCGCGTGCACGGCCACCTCGTGCACCACCGCGTACCAGAGCACGTCCGGCGACAGGCTGAGCGGCAGGTGCTCCGCGAAGGCGGCGTGGGCCGCCCGCACCAGCAGGCTGCAGGTCGGCTCCGGCTCGGCGGGCTCCGGGTCCGGCGGCGTCGGCCGGGGCAGTTCGACCAGCGCTTCGACGCTGCGGTGGTGGATCCGGAAGCCCCCACCCACCACCGCGCGCAGGAACCGCTCGTTCCCCAGGTCCACCGGCCGGCCGTAGGACCCGTGCCGGGTCTCGCCCAGCGGCAACTCGATGATCACCCCTGCTCCCCCCTCAACCGAACCGCTCGGCCGAACCCCTCACCCGAAGTCCCGGAAGCCGACCGGCCCCCGCAGCCCGATCAGTCCCGGACGCTCCACCCGCTCGCCCGCAGCGCCACCGTGAGCGGCTTGACCGCCCCCGGCGCCACCGACAGCTGGACGAAGCCCACCTGCTGGCCGGTCGAGTGCTCGATGACGACGTCCTCGATGTTGACCCCGGCCGCGCCGACCTCGCCGAACAGCCGGCCCAGCTCGCCGGGCTGGTCACCGAGCACCACGGCCACAGTCTCGTACCGGGTGGGCGGCGCGCCGTGCTTGCCGGGGATGCGGGCCTGGCCGGTGTTGCCGCGCCGCATGACCGCCTCGATCCCGGCCGCGCCCGCCCGGCGCTCGCCCTCCTCGGGGGCGTCCAGGGCGCGCAGCGCGGTGACGGTCTCCCCGAGGTCGGAGGCGACCTCCTCCAGGATGTCGGCGACCGCACCGGCGTTGGCGGAGAGGATGTCGACCCACATGCCGGGGTTGGAGGCGGCGATCCTGGTGACGTCCCGGACGCCCTGCCCGGAGAGCCTTATGGCGGTCTCGTCGGCGTGCTCCAGCCGGGCGGCGACCAGCGAGGACACCAGCTGCGGGGCGTGCGAGACCAGGGCGACGGCCCGGTCGTGCGCGGCCGCGTCCATCACGATCGGCATCGCACCGCAGAGCGCGACCAGTTCCAGGGCGGCGTTGAGGGTCTCCGTGTCGGTGTCGTCGGTGGGGGTGAGCACCCAGGGACGGCCCTCGAACAGGTCGGCGCGGGCGGCCAGCGGGCCGGAGCGCTCGCGGCCGGCCATCGGGTGGCTGCCGATGTAGTGGACGGTGTCGCAGCCGAGCGCGGCGACCTCGATGCGCGGGCCGGCCTTGACGCTGGCGACGTCGGTGTACCAGCGGGCCAGGTTGCGGCGCTGGCAGTCGGCGAGCACCTTGCCGACGAGGGCGGGCGGCACGGCGATGATCGCCAGGTCGACCGGGCCGTCGGCCGGATCGGTGATGCCGGCGCCGAGGGAGGCTGCGGTCCGGGCGGCGTCCGGGTCGGCGTCCTCCAGATGGACGGTCAGCCCGCGGCCGGCCAGGGCGAGCGCGGCGGAGGTGCCGATCAGTCCGGTACCGACGACGACGGCAGTGCGCATGGCGGGTCGCGCTCCTTCTCGAATTCTCGGGCTTCGCGTTCTGGGCTTCGCGTTCTGGGTCTCCCGGGTTGCCCGGCCTCGCGGGACTTCCCGGGCCACCCGGCCTCGCGGGACTTCGCGGTTCTCGGTCCGGTCGGCACCCCGGCACGGGCCGGGAGCACCCGCGCCCCATCCTCTCGCATCCGCCCCACCCACGCCCCCACCGCCCACCCGTTGGGCAACCACGGCGGCCCCGCCCCCGTCCCACACCATGCGGACGCACGCCGGGCACCACAGGCACCAAGGCACCACAAACACCACAGGCACCGCGAACGCGCCAGACCCACCAGACCCGCCGACGGGCACACACGCCGCACCCCGCGAAATCCGGCGACGCCCGCACCGAAGCGGGGCAGACTGGCCGCCCGGGCACGGCGCGGGCGACACGCGGAACACGGCACGCGAACGAAGGGGTTGCGCATGGACGATCAGCACAGCGGCGACGATCAGCAGAACGGCGAGGACCGCCACGTCAGCGAGGCCGGGCCCCCGAAGCCCCCCGCCGTCCCCGCCCACCCGTCGGTCCTGGACTCCGTCGTGGTCTACGCCGAGGGCGCGGTGTGCCGCCGCCGGGCCAGCGTCCCGCTCCCGGCCGACGGCCGGCTGCGGCTGACCGGCCTGCCCTCCTCCCTGGACGGCCGCTCGCTGCGCGCCCGGGTGCTCGACGGCCCGAGCGGGACGGCGGTCACCGAGGCCCGGCTGGAGCTGCTCGCCGAGTTCCACGAGCCGACCGAACTCCCCAGGCTCCGCCGAGAGTTGGACGAGGCCATGGAGCGCCAGGGCGCACTCAACGAGCGCCGCCGACTGGTCCTGACCGCGATCGCCGAGACCTCCGCCCTGCGCGCCGTACCGCCGCAGCGGCGGCGCGAGGAGCCGCTGCGGCGGACGCCCGCCGACGCCTGGCTGGAGCTGGCCGACTTCGTCGACGAGCGCCTGACCCGGCTCCAGCAGCGCGCCGAAGAGCTCGCCCGGGAGGTCGAACTCGCCGACCACGAGCGCGAGTTGGCCGCCGACCGACTGGACCGCGCGTCCACCGCCGGCCCCGCCCACCCGGTCGGGACCGCCGCCACCGTCCTGCTCACCCTCACCACCACACCGGCCTCGGCACTCACCGCACAGCCCGCCCCGGCACTCACCACACAGCCCGCCCCGGCACTCACCACACAGCCCGTCACGGAACCCGCCCGGGAGCCCGTCGCCCCAGCCCCGGCCCCCGCCCCAGCCCCGGCCCCCGAGGAGCCCCCCGCCCGGCTCGACATCGAGCTGGAGTACGGCGTCCCCGCCGCCCGCTGGGTGCCCGCCTACCGCCTCTCCTACCGCCACGGCGCCGACACCGGCCGGCTCGTCCTGCGCGCCTCCGTCGCCCAGCAGACCGGCGAGGACTGGACCGGCGTCCGGCTCGCCCTCTCCACCGCCGACCTCGACCGCCGCACCGACCTGCCCCGGCTCCGCTCGCTGCGGATCGGCCGCAGCCAGCCCGCCCCGCCGCCGTCCGGCTGGCGCGAGCCCCCGGCCGGCCTGGCCGACCTCTTCACCGGCTACGACGACGCCGGCGCCGGAGCCCGCCCGGCCCCGCGCCGCAAGGCCCCGCTCGCCGCCTCGGCGCCCGGCCCGTACGGCTCAACCGCCCGGCTCAACCGCCTCGGCGGCGCCCGGCCCGCCGGTCCCCGCCCCGCCGACGCCGGCCTCGTGGCCGACGCCGCCCGGCTGGCCGCCCCCGCCGGGCGCGGCGGCACCCTGGACATCGACGAACCCGTCCCGACACCCCCCCCCGCCCCGAGCGGCTTCGCCGGATACGGCGGTGCGCCCGCCGCCGCCCCGATGCCCCAAGCCCCCCTGCCGCAAGCCTCGATGTACCAAGCCTCGATGCCCCAGGCCTCCGCGCCGCCGCCCGCCCCCGTGGCACCGGGCGGCGCACCCCCGCCGGACCTGTACCCGCTCGCCCGCCGCTCCCGCCGAAGCGGCGGCGGCACCGAGGCCCCCGGCACCGGCTTCGCCCCGGACGCCTCCCTGCTCGACTACCCCGGCCTCGTCCTGGCCGGCCCCGACGCACCCGCCACCCACCGCGGCACCCTGCACCTTCAGGCCGAGCAAGCCGACCGGGCCGACCAGGCCGACCACTACGGGCCGGCGGCGATGGTCCCGGGCGGCACCGGCGGCGAGCGGGTACGCCACCTGGCGCTCCCCCGGCACGCCGTCCCGCCCCGCGAGTCGGCGGGCTCCTTCGACCACCGCTTCGACTCCGCCGCCCCCGCCGACATCCCGTCCGACGGCACCTGGCACACCGTCACGATCGACGAGATCCCGGTGTCCGTCCGCCCGGAGTACGTCACCGTCCCCGCCGTCGAGGAGAAGGTGTACGCCACCCTGGTGCTCGCCAACCGGACCGACCGCGCCGTGCTGGCCGGCCCGGTCGAGGTCACCGTCGACGACGAGTTCCTGCTCACCGCCGCCCTGCCCACCCTCGCCCCGGGCGGGCTGCGGAGCCTGGGCATCGGGGTCACCGAGAGCATCGAGGTGGCGCGCCGCACCGAGCTGCACGAGTCCACCGCGGGCATGCTGAGCAGCAGCACCGTGCTCGACCACCGGGTGCACGTCCAGCTGGCGAACCGGCTCGGCCGTACCGTCACCGTGGAGGTCCGCGAGCGCGTGCCGGTCGCCTCCGACGCCGAGATCCGGATCGAGGAGCGGGCCGACTGGCAGGCCCCGGCGGTCTCCACGCCGGACTGCCCGCCCAGCACCCGGCTCTGGCGGGTCGAGCTGCCGCCCGGCGGCCGCACCGAGCTGGACGGCGGCTACCAGATCAAGATCCCGGCCGGAAAGGCCATCGTCCGTGGAAACCGGAGGAACTGAACGATGACCGGAACGACCATCCCCCTCCCCGTCACCGCCGTCACCTGCTTGGAGGACCGCAGCCAGGTCGAACGCACCGCCACCGTCGACCTCGCCGCGGGCGTCCAGCGGCTGCGCCTGGGCCCGCTCACCGCGCTCGCCGTCGACCGCACCCTGCGCGCCGAGACCACCGCCCCCGGCACCCGCGTGCTGGACGCCCGGATCGTCCGCGACTGGATCCCCCGCGCCCCGCTGCCGCCCGGCCCGGAGGACTCCCGGCTGCGCCACCGGCTGCACGAGCTGGAGACCGCGAGCCGCCTCGCCGACCAGACCCGCGCCCGCCTGGAGGCCCGGCTGGCGCTGCTCGCCCAGCTCTCCGCCGACCTGCTGCGCGAGATCGGCGAGGGCGCCGGGATCGGCGAGCTCGAACGCACCCGCTGGGCCCGCGAACTGGACCGGGTGGACGCCGAACGCGAGCGCCACGGCGAGGAGCTGCGGACCACCCACTCCCGGCTGCGCCGCCTGGACCAAGAGCGCTCGCAGGCCCTGATCGCCCTCGACCAGGCCGAGGAGGAACCGGCCGAACTGGTCGCCCACCTGGAGCTCACCGTCGAGGCGGCGCAGCCCGGCCCGAGCGGGCTGACCGTCACCCACCTGGTGCCGTGCGCCCTCTGGCGCCCCTCGTACCGGGCCACCCTGGACGGCGGGAGCCTGCGGCTGGAGTCGGAGGCGGTGGTCTGGCAGCGCACCGGCGAGGACTGGACCGGCGTCCGGCTCACCTTCTCCACCGCCCGCTCGGCCCTCGCCACCGACCCGCCCGCCGTCGCCGAGGACGTCCTGATGCTGCGCGAGCGCACCGCGGAGGAGCGCCGCACGGTCGAGGTGGAGCTGCGCGAGGAGGCGATCAGCGCGCTCGGCCCGACCGCCGGGGTGCCGGGGGTGGACGACGGCGGGGAGGTCCGGGTGCTGCCCGCGCCCGCCCCGGCCACCGTGCCCTCCGACGGCCGGGCGCACCGGGTGCCGCTCGGCGCCTTCACCGGGCAGGCGAGCAGCGAGTACGCGTGCGCGCCGGAGCTGTCCCCGCTGGTGACCCAGGTGGTCCGGTTCCGCAACGCGGCCGGGCACCCGCTGCTGGCGGGTCCGGTCGAGCTGGTCCGCGGCAGCGGCTTCACCGGTCGGGGCGAGCTGGGCTTCACCGCCGCCGGGGCCGACGCCGAGCTGGCGTTCGGCAGCTCGGACGGCTACCGGGTGGTCCGCGAGGCCGAGGAGCGCCAGGCCACCGCCGGGCTCACCGGCCGCCAGACGACCACCCGGACGGTGCGGCTGCACCTCTCCCGCTTCTCCGGCCCGGAGGAGCGGGACGAGCAGGTCGTCGCGGTCCGCGAGCGGGTGCCGGTCTCCGAGGTGTCGGCGGTGGAGGTGCGGCTGCGCAAGGAGGAGTGCTCCCCGTCGCCGGACGCCTTCGACGCCGAGGGCATCCTCCGCTGGGACGTCCCGCTCGGGCCCGGCGCCCGTCGGACGGTCACGCTCGTCTACGAGGTCTCCGCCACCGCCAAGGTCGCCGGGCTCTGAGGAGCCCGGCCTCCGCCGCCGTCCGAACACCGGTCCGCTCGTGACGACCGCTCAGGACCAAACCGGGTAGAACAGGAACATGATCCTCCACCTCGCACCCCTGGACGACTGGCTGTCCGACCCCGGTCGGCCGTACACCACCGCGTCGCTGCTCACCGACGGGTTCATCCACTGCTCGGCGGACGAACAGACGGCGCTCGCGGTGGCCAACGCCTTCTTCGCCGACACTCCCGACCCGCTGATGGCGCTGCTGATCGAGGAGTCACAGGTGGAACCGATGGTCAAGTGGGAGGCCCCGCACGGCGCACCGCCGCCCGGGGCCACCCCCGGCCTGCTGTTCCCGCACGTCTACGGACGGCTCAACCGCTCCGCCGTCAAGGGCCTGCTGAAGGTCGAACGCGGCCCGGACGGCCGCTGGGCCACCCTCACCCCCTGGAGCTGACGCCCAACCCCCGACGGCCCACCCGGCCCGGTGCACAACCAGCCCCGGTCACAACCAGCCGGTCAGCCAGCTCACAACCAGCCCCGCTCCCGGGCCGCCATACCGGCCTGGAAGCGGGTGGTGGCGCCCAGCGAGCGCATCAGGCTCTGCAACCGGCGCTGCGTGGTGCGGGCGCTCCAGCCCAGCGACCGGGCGATCGACTCGTCGGTGAGGCCGGCCGCCAGCAGGCCCAGCAGCTTGCGGTGGTCGGCCTCCGGCTCCAGCGTCGCGTCCCCGGTGCCGATCGCGGCCTGCAACTGGACGGCGCGCTCCCACTCCGCCTCGAACAGCGTGTCCAGCGCCTGGAGCAGCGCGGAGGGGTGGATGACGTACGCGGCGTCGAGGACGCTGTCGCCCACGCTGATCGGGATGATCGCCATCCGGTCGTCCGAAATGATCATCTTCATCGGCAGCGACGGCCGGACCCTGGCCTCCTCGCCGTCCGCGACCCCGGCCAGGATGTTCCGCTCCAGCCGGCCCGGCCAGGCCACCGCGTCCCGGTCGTAGACGGTCCGCAGCCGCAGGCCCTCCCGCAACCGCCGCCGCTGCAACGGGATCGGGGTCACCGGATCCTGGATGTACGGCGGGCGGTCGAAGCCGCGGACCTGGTACTGGCTGGTCTCGGTGATGTGCTCCAGCCGCTGCGCGATCGCCTCGCCACCGGTCAGCACCTCCACCGAGTGCGCCGGATCGGTGTACCGCGAAGCCTCCCGGAAGGCGTCCATCAGGCGGTGCATCTCGGCCCGGGCGTGCCGCAGTTCGGACTCTCGGTGGCCGATCAGGGTGCCGATCGCGACATCGGGGGCGACCGGCAGGTAGCGCTGCCGGTCCACCGGCGCCCGGGTCGCCATGCCCTGCTGCGCCAGGCGGTCCAGGGCGCGCACGCTCTGCTGGAGCGTCAGGCCGCAGCCCTCGGCCAGTTCCTCCGCGGTGGACTGCGGATTGGCCACCAGCGCCGCGTAGACCTGTCCGTCCGGCTCGGCCAGTCCCAGTGCGCTGAGTGGTGCATCCGACACGACGCCGTCTCCCCCGTTCGCCCCCACCGGCGCCGGCCTTGGCGCAGTCCCGCCACTGGGCGGGTGGTGGTCCGGTGGCAATCCTCTGCCACAGATCATGGCACTGACAAGGCCGTGACCAGGGGTTGCGGCCCGCCTCGCACCCCACCCACCCCCGCCGGACGACCGAGGGCCTCCCCGCCTTTCGACGGGGAGGCCCTCTACAGAAGCCCGAATATACCGACCGGTCTACAGACTCCAGCGGGAATATACCGACCGGTCTACAGGCCGACCTCGCGCATCAGCTGACCGACCTCGGGGTTGGTCAGACGGCGCAGCCAGCCCGACTTCTGGTCGCCCAGCGCGATCGGGCCGAAGTGCGTGCGCACCAGCTTCTCGACCGGGAAGCCGGCCTCGGACAGCATCCGGCGGACGATGTGCTTGCGACCCTCGTGCAGGGTCACCTCGACCAGGTAGTTCTTGCCGACGTTGGAGATCACCTTGAAGCTGTCGGCGCGCGCGAAGCCGTCCTCCAGCTCGATGCCCTGCGCCAGCTGCTTGCCCAGGTCGCGCGGGATCGGGCCCTGGATGGCGGCCAGGTAGGTCTTGGTCACGCCGTACCGGGGGTGGGTGAGACGGTGGGCCAGCTCGCCGTGGTTGGTGAGCAGGATGATGCCCTCGGTCTCGGTGTCCAGACGGCCGACGTGGAACAGCCGGGTCTCCCGGTTGGTCACGTAGTCGCCGAGGCACTGGCGCCCGTCCGGGTCCTCCATGGTGGAGACCACGCCGGCCGGCTTGTTGAGCGCGAAGAACAGGTACGACTGGGTGGCGACGGTCAGGCCGTCCACCTTGATCTCGTCGTTCTGCGGGTCGACCCGCTTGCCCTGCTCGGTGACGAGCTTGCCGTTGACCTGGACCCGGCCCTGCTCGATCAGCTCCTCGCAGGCGCGGCGGCTGCCGATGCCCGCCCGGGCCAGCACCTTCTGCAGGCGCTCGCCCTCGGGCTCGCCGAAGGTCTTGGGCAGCTTGACGGCCGGCTTGTCGTGCCGGGCGAGGACGGCGTCCTCAATCTTGGCCTGCAGCTCGCGCGAGCGCTGCGGCTGGCGGCGCGGGTCGCCCGGGGCGCCCTGGCCCTCACGGCGCGGGCGCGGGGCCGGGCTGGGGCGACGCCCGGAGAAGCCGCCGCGGGCGGGGGTGGCGTTGGGGCCGCCGCCGTACTCGGGGCGGTCGTAGCGCCGCTCCTCGGGCCGCAGCGGGCGGTCCGGGTACCGGTTGTCGTCGCGCCGGTCGTCCCGGCGGCTGTCACGCCCGTACGAGCCGGAGCCCGAGCCGGAGCCGCCGCGCGAGCCGGCACCGCTGCCGCCGCCGTACGAGCCGCCGCGCGAGCCCGAACCGGACCCACCGCCGTACGAACCCCCGCGCGAGCCAGAGCCCGAGCCGGACCCGCCGCCGTACGAGCCGCTCCGCGAACCCGAGCCGGACCCGCCGCCGTACGAACCCCCGCGCGAGCCGGAGCCCGAGCCCGAGCCGCTGCGGCCGCTGCCGCTGCCGCCGTAGGAGCCGCCGCCCCGGCCCCCGCCCTGTCCGCTGCGACCGCTGCCGCCGCCGCTGCCGTTCCTGCCGTTGCCACTGCTACGCATCAAAGTGTCCGTACGTCGTTACCGTCTGGGATGTGCGGTCGTTTCGGCCGACCTCACCGCCCCCTACCGATCAGGCGCAGCCCGACCGGCCTCGCCACTGCCGTCCACGGCCTTCACGGCAGCGGCGGCGACCGCCTCCGCGATCATCGTGCCCTCCAGGGACTCCGCTTCCACGTCGTCGACCTCGGGCAGGAAGGGAGCAAGCTCCGGCAGCTCGTCCAGGCCGCGGAGCCCCATCCGTTCCAGGAAGTAGTTCGTCGTCCGATACAGGATCGCACCTGTTTCGGGCTCGGATCCGGCCTCTTCCACCAGTCCTCGCTGTACCAGGGTACGCATCACGCCGTCACAGTTCACACCGCGGACGGCGGAAACCCTCGATCTGGACACCGGCTGCCGGTAGGCGACGACCGCCAGGGTCTCCAGTGCGGCCTGCGTGAGCCGGGCCTGCTGGCCGTCCAGCAGGAAGCGGTCGACGGCCGGAGCGCAGGTGTCCCGGCTGTAGAACCGCCACCCGCCGGCGATCAGCCGCAGGTCGAATCCGCGGCCCTGGGCGGTGTATTCGGCGGCCAGTTCGCGCAGCGCCGCGGCCACCTGCGCCCGGGGCCGCTCCAGCACGCCGGCCAGCCGCTCCTCCCCGGCCGGCTCGTCGACGACCATCAGGATCGCCTCCAGCTCGGCCTTCAGTCCGGCCCCGGCCACCTCCTCGCCCTCGGCCGAATCAGCACCCTCGGCCCGATCAGCATCCTCGGCCAGATCGGCATCCTCGGCCAGATCGGCGACGCCGACCAGATCACCGACGCCGGAAGTCGACGGGGCCGACTTCTGGTGGACGACCCGGGCCTCGCCCTCCGACGAGACACCCACGGACGCCGCCACCGGATTCACCGGCCCCGGCAGCAGCCCCGCCACCGGCTCCGGCAGCAGCTCGAAGGCCGGCTCCAGCCACTCCCCGGCCCGCGGCCGCCCCGGCAGCCCGAGCGGGCGCCGCACCGGCCGCCCGCCGCCCCCGCCGCTCCCACTCAGGCTCCCGCCCCCACTCGGGCTCCCGTTCCCACCACTCATCGGCTCTCCTCCCGCTCCCGCTCGCCCACCGGCCGGTCGAACTCGTCCGTCACCTCGACCGCGCCCCGGTCCGCCTCCGCCACCCAGCGCACCAGCAGTTCGCCCAGCGCCTCCGGCTGCTCGAAGGCCAGCACCCGTTCCCGGTACAGCTCCAGCAGCGCCAGGAAACGGGCGACGACCACCAGCTCGTCCGGCGCGTCCGCGACCAGCCGCTGGAACGACGCCTCGCCGAGCTCGATGAGCAGCCCGACCACCAGCCCGGCTTGCTCGCGCACGCTGACCGGCGGGCTGTGGATGTGGTCGACGTACACGACGGGTTTCGGCTTGGGTTCCATGGCCCTGGCCGCCAGCTCCGCGAGCCGCTCCGGGCCGATGGTGATGACCACCTCGGGCAGCAGCCCGGCATGCCGGGGCTCCAGCCCGACGGTGCGCGGGCGTCGGGCCAGCTCGGCGGCCCAGCGCTCGCCGAAGAGAGCCGCCGCCCGCTTGTACGCCCGGTACTGCAGCAACCGGGCGAACAGCAGGTCGCGGGCCTCCAGCAGCGCCAGGTCCTCCTCGTCCTCGACCTCGGCGGCGGGCAGCAGCCGGGCGGCCTTGAGGTCGAGCAGGGTCGCGGCGACCACCAGGAACTCGGTCGCCGCGTCCAGGTCCCAGTCCGGGCCCATCGCCCGGATGTGTGCCATGAACTCGTCGGTGACGGTGGCCAGCGCCACTTCGGTGACGTCGAGCTTGTGCTTCGCGATCAGGCTGAGCAGCAGGTCGAAGGGGCCTTCGAAGTTGTCCAGCCGCACCCGGAAACCGCCCCGCGGCTGTTCCTCGGTCGCGTTCACGGCGGTGGTGGGTGGTTCGGCGGTGCTCGGCATGACGGTCCATCTTCACCCGGCCCGGCCGCCCGCCCCGCCCCCGGGGCCGTCGACACGCCGTCGACACCGCAGGACGCCGACACGCCACACCAGGGATGCCGCGCCGGGGATGCCACACCGGGACCGCCGCACCGGAGGCACCGCACCGGCAGCACCAGAGGCACTACCGACGCCCAGGAAGGGGCCTAGCGGCCGCGCAACCGCCGGACCAGGATGGAGGCCTCACCGCGCTGCTCCAGGTCCGCCAGGACGACCGCGATGGCCTCCCGGACGATCCGCCCGCGGTCCACGGCCAGGCCGTGCTCACCGCGCAGCACCAGCCGGGCGTGCTCCAGGTCCATGAGCTCCTCGGCGGACACGTACACGGTGATCTTCTCGTCGTGCCGCTCGCGCCCGCTGGGGCGGCGCGGCGCGCGGCCACGCGGCCGGGCGCGCCCGGTGCCGCCGGCCTGCTCCTCGGCGGCGCCGGGGTGCTGGCGGCCGGCCGGCACGGCGCCCTGGGGCCCGGCTGACGAGGCGGAGCGCTGGGCGGGCGGCTGGGCGGCCGCCGGTGCGCCGGCGGCCGACTGCTGGTCCTGGGACGGCTGCCGCCCGGCCTCGCCGGTGCGCTGGGTGTCCTGGGCGTCCTCGGCGCCGTCCGTGCCGTGGACGGTCCGCGCGGTCTCCGCTCTGGCTGCCTCGGCGGCCGGACGCGGCGCGAGGGAGGGCGACAGCGCCATCCCGCCGGTGGTCCGGAACAGCTCGTCGGCCCCCGGGAGACTCACTCGGCGGGGCGGCACCGGTCGAGCACCTCCCTGGCGAGCTGGCGGTAGGCGGCGGCACCGACCGAGTTGGTCGCGTACGTGGTGATGGGCTCGCCGGCGACGGTGGTCTCCGGGAAGCGCACGGTCCGCCCGATGACGGTGTGGAAGACGTGCTCACCGAACGCCTCGACGACGCGCGCCAGCACCTCGCGGCTGTGCACGGTGCGCGAGTCGTACATGGTCGCGAGGATGCCGTCCAGGCGCAGCTCGGGGTTGAGCCGCTCGCACACCTTCTCGATGGTCTCGGTCAGCAGTGCGACGCCGCGCAGCGCGAAGAACTCGCACTCCAGCGGGACGATGACGCTGTGAGCGGCGGTCAGCGCATTGACCGTCAGCAGGCCCAGCGAGGGCTGGCAGTCGATGATGACGAAGTCGTAGTCGGGCAGCAGCGGCTTCAGCGCGCGGGCCAGCGCGGACTCCCGGGCCACCTCGCTGACCAGCTGCACCTCGGCGGCGGAGAGGTCGATGTTGGACGGCAGCAGGTCCATGCCCGGCACGGCCGTCTTGAGCAGCACTTCATCGGCCGTCAGGCCCCGCTCCATGAGCAGGTTGTAGACGGTGACGTCGAGCTCCATCGGGTTGACGCCGAGGCCGACCGAGAGCGCGCCCTGCGGGTCGAAGTCGACGAGCAGCACCCGGCGGCCGTACTCGGCCAGCGCGGCGCCCAGGTTGATGGTCGACGTGGTCTTGCCGACGCCGCCCTTCTGGTTGCACATGGCGATGATCTGCGCGGGGCCGTGCTCGGCGACCGGGGCGGGGATCGGGAAGTACGGCAGCGGGCGGCCGGTCGGGCCGACCCGCTCGCGGCGCTGGCGCGCGGCGTCGGGGGCCAGCGTGGCGGCGTACTCCGGGTCCGGCTCGTACTCGGCGTCCGGGTCGTCGTAGGCACCGTAGGCGAACTCGCCGTAGGCCAGGCCGTAGGCCGCCAAGTCGGCGTCGTGATCGGTCACCGTGGTCACCTGCGCTGTGTTCTGGCGTGCTTCGAAGGTACGGAGTGCGACCGAGCCGACCTCGGCCGAGCCCACGGAGGGCTGCCGGGCCCCGGGCTCCTCACTCGGCTGGCCGGCGGTGCGCTCCGCCAGTCCTGGCTGACCACCCCCGGGAGCAAATGTCGACTCATTCACAAGTCGTCTTACCTCCTTGGGCATCCAGGACTCTATGTCGATTCGTCAGCGTGGCAGCATGCCGACGGTTTGCGACTCTAGGCCGTTCAAGGCGTTCGCAGCAACACAATCCACGGTAGTGGGCCGGATGTGTCGACTATCGGGCGGGCCGATGTCAAGGGATGAGTAGGCCGTTGACCCTAACGTTTCTGCGGTGGGGTGACACGACCGACAGAAATTGACGACAGAGCGACCCGCCCGCTCAACCACCCGTTCACGGGCACGGCGAAGCCCCCGGCCCGAGGGGATCGGGTCGGGGGCGAACGACCGCCGGGCGGCCTACCGGATCACTGGATCGCCAGATCAGCGGATCGCTGGATCAGCAGATCACTGGATCACCGGATCAGGCGAGCACGCTCTCCAGCGAGACCGACTCCAGGCCGAAGGCCTCGGCCACGGCCGGGAAGGTGATCTGGCCCTCGTGCACGTTCAGGCCCTTGGCGAGCGCCGGGTCACGGCGCAGCGCCTCCTTCCAACCGCGGTTGGCCAGCTCGACGACGTACGGCATCGTCGCGTTGGTCAGCGCGTAGGTGGAGGTGTTCGGGACGGCGCCCGGCATGTTGGCCACGCAGTAGAAGACCGAGTTGTGGACCTGGAAGGTCGGCTCGGCGTGCGTGGTGGCGTGCGAGTCCTCGAAGCAGCCGCCCTGGTCGATGGCGATGTCGACGAGCACGGAGCCCGGCTTCATGCGGGAGACCAGCTCGTTGGTGACGAGCTTCGGGGCCTTGGCGCCCGGGATCAGCACCGCGCCGATGACCAGGTCGGCCTCGATGACGGCCTTCTCCAGCTCGAAGGTGTTGGAGACGATGGCCTTGATCTTCGTGCCGAAGATGCGGTCGGCCTCGCGCAGCTTGTTGATGTCGCGGTCGAGCAGGGTCACGTCGTAGCCCATGCCGATGGCGATGGTGGCCGCGTGCCAGCCGGAGACGCCACCGCCGATGACGACGGCCTTGGCCGGGTGGGTGCCGGGCACGCCGCCGGGCAGCACGCCGCGGCCGCCGGCCGGGCGCATCAGGTGGTACGAGCCGACCTGCGGGGCGAGACGGCCCGCGACCTCGGACATCGGGGCGAGCAGCGGCAGCGCGCCGTTGCCGAGCTGCACGGTCTCGTACGCGATGGCGGTGGTGCCCGAGGCGATCAGCGCGTCGGTGCCGGCGCGGTCGGCCGCCAGGTGCAGGTACGTGAAGAGGGTCTGGCCCTTGCGCAGCCGGTGGTACTCGGAGGCGATGGGCTCCTTGACCTTCAGCAGCAGGTCGGCCGTGGCCCACACCTCGTCGGCGGTGGGGAGGATGGTGGCGCCGGCGGCCACGTACTCCTCGTTGGGGATCGAGGAGCCGACACCGGCGTTGTCCTCGATGTAGACCGAGTGTCCGTTGCGGACCAGCTCATGCACGCCGGCGGGCGTGATGGCCACGCGGTACTCGTGGTTCTTGACCTCGCGGGGGATGCCGACCTTCACGGCTAAACACGTCCTCTTGCCATGGGGGTCCCTACCGGAGAAGACCGGCGGGCGACGCGCACGTGGGGAAGCCTCCGGGGCAGCCCGGGGCGGGGATCGCTGCGCGACTGAGTTCGAGTGTAATGAAGCCCAGTCGGCGTGTCAGCCTTCCAAAGTGAATAAATCTGCCGAACACATTGGCAGGTTCGTAGGCTTCCCTTGCGATCTTCCCACCAAAGGTGTGTTAACCGGGCATCTTCGACAATACCTCTGAAATACCCCTCACCACCCGGCGTCGACGCGTTCCCGCAGGTCCGCGAGGGCGGCCCCGACGGCCTCCCGGCCGCGCTCGTCGCCGAGCCTGCGCAGCACCGCCAGCGCGGCCCGGTACTCGCGGTCCGCCTCGTCGAAACGGCGCTGTGCGGTGTGCGCCTCGGCCACCCGGGCGAGCAGCCGGGCCTCGGCGGCGGGCTCCCCCATCGACTGCCGCAGGCCGAGCGCCCGCCCGTACCAGTCGGCGGCGCGCACCGCGTCGCCGAGCGCGCGGTGGCAGCCGGCGGCGCCCTCCAGGGCCCGGGCGCAGAGCGGTTCGTCCCCGGCCGTGCGGGCGTGCTCCAGGGCGGCCCGGTAGTGCGCGACGGCCTGCTCCCAGCGGCCCGCGGCGGCCTGCAGGTCGCCCAGGTTGAGCAGCGCGGCCGAGGCCCGGCGGGGTCTGCCGTGCCGCTCGGCGACGGTCAGCACCAGTTCGTGCAGCCGGTAGAGGTCGGCGGGGGCGGCGCCGGTGAGCGGCAGGGTCCGCAGCAGCGCGGTGACCAGCCGGCCCGCCGAGCCGTCCAGGTCGCCCTGGCCGATCGCGTCGGCCACCGCCCCGAGCAGCAGGTCCCGCTCGCCGAGCAGCCACTCCCGGGCGTGCGCCGCCGAGCCCAGCCGCAGGGCGGCGGGCAGCGGGTCCGGCCCGGGGCCGCCCGACGGGTCCAGCAGGGCGCGGGCCGACTCGGTGAGCCGGACCAGCCGCTCCAGCAGCCGGGCCCGGGCGAGCTCGGTCTCGGCGGGCCGGTCCTCCTGCTCGCGCAGCCGGACCAGCCTCGGGTAGAGACGGCCTGGCACCCGGTAGCGCGGGCTGCCGTCGGCGGCCGGCGCCTCCTGGCCGAGCAGCTCCCGTTCGGCCAGTGCGGCGAGCGTCACAGCCGCCTCCGGTGCCGGGCAGCCGACCAGGGCGGAGGCGGTGCGCGGGTCGGCGGTCTGCGCCGGGGCCAGGGTGAGGGTGCGCAGCATCCGCGCCTGGGCGGCCGGGAGGGTGCCGTACAGCAGGGTGAACGCGCCGATCAGCGGGTCGCTGTCGGGGACGGGCACCGGCTCGGCCGGCTCCGGGCCGGGCTTCACCCAGGCCGCTTGCTCCCCGGCCGTCTCGGCGGCGGCGGGCTCCGGCGCCGGGCCCTCGGCCGGCTTCTCCCCCGACGCCGAGGGCGTCGCGGCCTTCCCGGCCTTCCCGGGCGTGGACGCCTGGGCAGCCTTCAGCCCTTGTACGGGCTTCGCGGCCTTCCCCGAGGTCGTGCCCTGTACGGGCTTCGCCGCCTTCCCGGGCGTCGACGCCTGGGCGGTCTTCGGCCCCTGGACGGGCTTCTCCGCCTTCTCCCCCTCTCCCTTCGGCGCCGCCGACCGCGCCGACTCCTCGCCCACCACCCGGGTGAGCTCGCGCGCCGCCTCGGTGACGGCCGCCTTCGGGTCGCCGCGCAGCCACCCGGCCATCAGCCGCAGGGCGTCCGGCCGGGCCGCGCAGGCCTCGGCCAGGTCGGCGCCGCCGACCGGGTCGCAGGAGATCCGGGTGCCGCCGACCAGGTCGGCGAGCAGTTCGCCGGAGGCCTGCCGGTCGAGCCCGCCGAGGATCACCGGGTCGATGTCCTCGATGCCGGTGAGCGGCCCGGCGGTGGTGGCGAGCACCAGGCAGCCGGGTTCGTCGGCGAGCAGCGGCCACAGCTGCCCGGCGTCCCGGACGTCGTCCAGCACCAGCAGCACCCGGCGGCCCACGAGCGCCTCGCGCAGCGCGACGCAGGCGGGCTCGTCCCGCCCGTCCCCGGTGGCGCCGGGCAGCGGCACGGGGGCCTCGGGGTCGAGTTGCTCCAACAGCAGCCGGGCGGCCCGGGCGGGCGTCACCCGGCCGCCGTCGGGGGCGGACAGGCGCGCGAAGAGCACGCCGTCGGGGTGGTCCGCGGCGGCGGTGCGGGCGAAGCGGACCGCCAGCGTGGTGCGGCCGGAGCCGGGGCGGCCGGCCAGCACCAGCACCGGGCTGCGGCCGGTGGCCGGGCGCGCGGCGGCCGCCCGCAGCGCGGCAAGCTCGGTGCGCCGCCCGACGAACAGTGCGGGCCCGGCCGGCAGCCGGTCGAGGCCCGGAACGGCCCCGACGGGCGCGTCGGGGCCGGGGTCCATCGTCGCCGTCTTCCTCGCCACCCGTGCCACTCCCGACGTCATCCGGCCTCAGCGGAGGCGGCCCGGGACGGGCGCCCTGTCTGCGAAGCGTAGTTCGACCGTCCGGCTCAGCCGAGGTGACATCCGGTCGTACGAACCGGTAAATCACCCTCGCGGATCAACAGCAGGGTGCTCAGGAGGCGTACGGGCCGTTCGCTCACCCCTCGAAGGGCCGGGCCGGCCAGGGCGAGTCCGCCGGGCGCAGCCCGTCCAGCCCGTCCGGTCCGGTGAGCGCGGCGTGCACGGCGAGCGTGCCGGTGATCAGGGTCGGGTTGTGCAGCCGCCCGGCGTGGATCAGCCGGATCAGGTCGGACACCGGAACCCAGGCGACCTCGATCTCCTGCTCCTCGCCCTGCGCCGCGTAGCGCTCGCCCTCGGCCTCCGCGAGGTCGGTGGCGAGGAACATCCGCAGCGCCTCGTCGGTGCCGCCGGGGGAGGTGTAGTAGTCGGCGAGGATGCGCCAGGTGTCGGCCTTGCAGTGCGCCTCCTCGTACAGCTCGCGCTGCGCGGCGTGCCACGGGTTCTCGCCGGGCACGTCGAGCAGGCCGGCGGGCAGCTCCCACAGGCGCTGGCGGACGGGGTGGCGGTACTGCCGCAGGACCAGCACCCGCTGCTTGGCGTCCAGGGCGAGCACGGAGACCGAGCCGGGGTGGGTCTGGTAGTCGCGGCGGGCCCAGCTGCCGTCGGGCATCCGGACCTCTTCGCTGCGCACGCCGGTGACCTTGCCCTGGAACGGCGTCCGGCTCTCCCGGACCTCCCACTCCTCGGCCACGTCGGCGATCCCCTGGTCGCGCTGCTCGTCCATCGCTCTCCCCTTTTCGTCAGTGCGACACAATCTAACGCCGAACGGCGGCCCCGCGGGAATCGCGGGGCCGCCGTCCGGTGAACGACCGACGACTTACTCGGCCGCGGTGGTCTTGATCTCGATGGCGGCCTTGACCAGGCCCGCGAACAGCGGGTGCGGGCGGGTCGGGCGGGACTTCAGCTCCGGGTGGGCCTGGGTGGCCACCAGGTACGGGTGCACCTCGCGCGGGTACTCGACGTACTCGACCAGGTCGCCCTTCGGGGAGAGGCCGGAGAACTGCAGGCCGGTCTTCTCCAGGTCCGCGCGGTAGGCGTTGTTGACCTCGTAGCGGTGGCGGTGGCGCTCCTCGACGTACTGCTCGCCGCCGTAGACCTCACGGACGATCGAGCCCTCGGCGAGCTTGGCCGGGTACAGGCCCAGGCGCATGGTGCCGCCCAGGTCGCCCTTGCCGTCGACGATGGCCAGCTGCTCGGCCATCGTGGAGACGACCGGGTGCTTGGCGGCGGCGTCGAACTCGGTGGAGTTGGCCTCGGGCAGGCCGGCCAGGTTGCGGGCCGCCTCGATGACCACGCACTGCAGGCCCAGGCACAGGCCGAGCAGCGGGACGCGGTTCTCGCGGGCGAAGGTGATGGCGCCGACCTTGCCGTTGACGCCGCGGTCGCCGAAGCCGCCGGGGATGCAGATCGCGTCCACGTCGCCGAGCTGCGCCCGGGCGCCCTCGGGGGTCTCGCAGTCGTCCGAGGTCACCCACTTGATCTCGACCCGGGCGTTGTTGGCGAAGCCGCCGGCGCGCAGCGCCTCGGTCACCGACAGGTAGGCGTCGGGCAGGTCGATGTACTTGCCGACCAGGGCGACCTTGACGATGTGCTGCGGCTCGTGGACGCGGCGCAGCAGGTCGTCCCAGGTGGTCCAGTCCACGTCGCGGAACGGCAGGTCGAGCCGGCGCACCACGTAGGCGTCCAGGCCCTCGCCGTGCAGGACCTTGGGGATGTCGTAGATCGACTTGGCGTCGATCGCCGCCACCACGGCCTCCTCGTCCACGTCGCACATCAGCGAGATCTTGCGCTTGATGGCCTGCGGGACCTCGCGGTCGGCGCGCAGCACGATCGCGTCGGGCTGGATGCCGATGTTGCGCAGCGCGGCGACGGAGTGCTGGGTGGGCTTGGTCTTCAGCTCGCCCGAGGGGCCGATGTACGGCAGCAGGGAGACGTGCACGAAGAACACGTTGTCCCGGCCGACCTCGTGGCGGACCTGGCGGACGGCCTCCAGGAACGGCAGCGACTCGATGTCGCCGACGGTCCCGCCGACCTCGGTGATCACCACGTCGACGTCCTCGGTCGCCATCCGGCGGATCCGGGACTTGATCTCGTTGGTGATGTGGGGGATGACCTGGACGGTGTCGCCCAGGTACTCGCCGCGTCGCTCCTTGGCGATGACGGTGGAGTAGACCTGGCCGGTGGTGACGTTCGCCGAACCGTGCAGGTTGGTGTCCAGGAACCGCTCGTAGTGGCCGATGTCCAGGTCGGTCTCGGCGCCGTCGTCCGTGACGAAGACCTCACCGTGCTGGAACGGGTTCATGGTGCCCGGGTCCACGTTGAGGTACGGGTCGAGCTTCTGCATGGTGACGCGCAGGCCGCGGGCCTTGAGGAGCGCGCCAAGGCTGGAGGCGGTGAGGCCCTTGCCGAGCGAAGAGGCGACACCCCCGGTGACGAAGAGGTGCTTGGTCGTCACGGCGCGGCCGTTCGCTGCCTTGCCGGAATGGGGCTGTGCCAAGAGGGGGCTCCCGTGGGTCGCGTGTCGAAGGTGACGTGGGCGGGATGCTCTCGACTCGCCGAACGACGGGAGGCGGTGCGGTGCACGGCACTCGGGGGGTCGTCGATTCGGCTGGTCCGGGGCGTTTGATCCCACCGGTCCACGGGATACCAGGGTATCAGTGACCCGACCCGGACGCCTTCCGGCCCGCTCGCGGCGCCCCGGGGGCGTGCGCGGGGCGCACCACCGGCGCATCATCCGGCGCAGCCGTCACACCGGTCGCACCACGGCCGGACCGGGCCACTTCGGAGCACTCCGTTCGGGCCATGACAGCCCCTCCACTGGGACCAGGCGGAACTGATCCGTCCGGACCATCCTGCCCGGCGTCCTCGCGATGCACGGCATTTCCGCCGAATTGTGGCGCCACACGAGGCTGCGCCCGCGTGCTTCGCCCCTTTCGTCCGTCGTAAGCTGCACGGACGCATCGCCGACAGCACGAGCACGCGGAGGGCGTGGGAGGTCAGGACACTCCCGGTCCCCGATGCGCGACCGGACCTCCCCGTATTCCAGCTCCTCCCCTCCCACCCCAGGGGCTCGACCGAGCCCCGCGCGGACACTCCAGCAAGGCCCGCCACCACCCTTCGGCGGGCCGGACGTCCCGGGGTGGGCTCCGGCCCCGCAGACCGTTCGCTCCCCCAGATCGCCGATGCGTCGTGACCACATTGCGAACTGGAGATCCACGTGGCCGGCCGTATCGAGGACTACGCACTCATCGGGGACATGCAGACCGCTGCCCTGGTCAGCAGGGACGGGGCGGTGGACTGGCTCTGCCTGCCCCGCTTCGACTCTCCGGCCGTGTTCGCCGGCCTGCTCGGCACCGATGAACACGGCTTCTGGCGGATCGGTCCGGCCGAAGCCGTCGCGACCGAAGTCCCCACCCCCGCGGCACCCCCCACCCCGGCCGCCCCCGCCCTCGGCCTCCCCCGCTTCACCGACACCGCCGATCTGAGGGTCCCGCCGCCCACCGCGGCCGCCCCCGCAGTGCCCGCCGACCGCCGCCGCTACCGGGGCGACTCGCTGGTCCTGGAACAGGAGTGGGACACCCAGGGCGGCACCGTCCGGGTGATCGACTTCATGCCGCCGCGCCCGCTGGCCGGCCGCGACGCCGTCCCCCAGGTGATCCGGATCGTCGAGGGCGTGGCCGGCACCGTCCGGATGCGCTCGGCGGTGCGGATGCGCTTCTCGTACGGGCGCATCGTGCCCTGGGTGCACCGGGTCGAGCAGGCCGGAGGCGGCCACCGCACCGTCGCCGTGGCCGGGCCCGACTCGGTGTGGCTGGACGGCGAGTCCGAGACCTACGGCCGCGACCTGACCACCTACGCCGACTTCACCGTCACCGCCGGCGAACGGATCGCCTTCGCGCTGACCTGGCAGGCCTCCCACCTGGACGCGCCGAAGGCCCCGGACGCCGAGGAGATGCTCGACGCCACCACCGACTTCTGGCACGAGTGGGCCGCCCAGTGCACCTACCAGGGCCCCTACCGCGAGGCCGTGATCCGCTCCCTGATCACCCTCAAGGGCCTCACCTACGCCCCCACCGGCGGCATCGTCGCCGCCCCCACCACCTCGCTGCCCGAGGACATCGGCGGTGAGCGCAACTGGGACTACCGCTACACCTGGCTGCGCGACGCCGCGATCACCCTCTCCTCGCTGCTGCGCACCGGCTACCGCGACGAGGCCAAGGCCTGGCGCGAGTGGCTGCTGCGCGCCGTCGCCGGCGACCCGGAGAACCTCCAGATCATGTACGGCATCGCCGGCGAGCGCGAGCTCACCGAGTCCTCACTGGACTGGCTGCCCGGCTACGAGGGCTCGCAGCCCGTCCGGGTCGGCAACGGCGCGGCCGGCCAGCTCCAGCTCGACGTCTACGGCGAGGTCGTCGAGGCCCTGCACCTGGCCCACATGACCGGCCTGGTCCGCAACGACCACGCCCACCACCTCCAGCTGCGCCTGATCGAGTACCTGGAGGACCACTGGCAGGAGCCGGACGAGGGCATCTGGGAGGTCCGCGGCCCGCGCCGGCACTTCGTCCACTCCAAGGTGATGGCCTGGGTCGCCGTCGACCGGACGATCAAGCTGCTGGAGCAGACCCCCGAGGACGCCCCCTCCGACGGCCACCTGGAGCGCTGGCGCGAACTGCGCGAGACCATCCACCGGGACGTCTGCGAGAAGGGCTACGACCCGGAGCGCAACACCTTCACCCAGTACTACGGCGGCAAGGAGCTGGACGCCTCGCTGCTGCTCATCCCCCAGGTCGGCTTCCTGCCGCCGGACGACAAGCGCGTCATCGGCACCATCGAGGCGATCCAGCGCGAGCTGTCCACCGAGGACGGCTTCGTGCTGCGCTACCCGACCCACGACGAGAGCGGCAACAACGTCGACGGCCTCTCCGGCCACGAGGGCGCCTTCCTGGCCTGCTCGTTCTGGCTGGCCGACGACCTCGCCATGATCGGCCGGGTGCAGGAGGCACGCGAGCTGTTCGACCGGCTGCTCGCGCTGCGCAACGACCTCGGCCTGCTCGCCGAGGAGTGGGACCCGCGGCTCAAGCGCCAGGTCGGCAACTTCCCGCAGGCCTTCAGCCACGTCCCGCTGATCGACACCGCACTGCGGCTGACCGCCTGCGGCGGCGCCTACCTGTCCGCCCAGCCGGACGGCCTGGCAGCCGAGCGGGTCGAACAGGCGACGGTCTAGCGGTCCGGCGGCCTGGGGCCGGACAGGCCCTAGTCCCGCTGGACCAGCTCGTCGTAGGTGCTGAGCACCTGGGCGACGGTGGCGGCCTCGTCCGGCCAGGTCTCGGCCTGCTGCCGGCCGGCCGCCACCAGCCGCTCGCGGCCCGCCGGGTCGGCCAGCAGCCCGCGCACCGCCCGGCCGATCGCGACCGGGTCGCCGGCCGGCACCAGCACGGCCGCGTCGCCGACCAGCTCGGGGATCCCGCCGACAGCGGTGGCGACCACCGGCACGCCGGCCCGCATCGACTCCTGCACCACCAGCGAGCGGGCCTCCCAGCGGCTGGCGACCACCACCACGTCGGCGGCCGCCAGCAGGTCGGGCACGTCGGTGCGGAAGCCGAGCAGCCGCACCGGCAGCTTCTCGGCGGCGACCCGCTCGCGCAGCCCGGCCGCCTCCGGCCCGTCCCCGGCGAGCAGCAGCAGCGGCTCCGGGTCCAGCACGGACAGCTCGCGGGTGGCGTCCAGCAGCAGCCCGAAGGCCTTCTGCGGGACGAGCCGGCCGACCGCCAGCACCAGCGGCCGGTCCGGGCCGTCGCCGAGCAGCGCGGCGCGCGCCGCGGCCCGGTCGAGCCGGCCCTCGGGCATCGGCGGGGCGGCCACCGGGCCGAGCCGGGCGTCGGTGGCGCCCAGCTCCCGGGCCCGGGCGACCAGGTCGGAGGAGGCGCCGAGGACGAGGTCGGCAGCGCGCGCGACCCGGCGCTCCATCAGCCGCTGCAGGCGGCGCTCCAGACCGGTGGCCAGCAGCGCGTGGTGGGAGGTGACCACCAGCGGGGTCTCCGGGCGCAGGCCCGGGAAGCGGCCTGCGGTGCGCAGGGCGAGGTCGGCGAGCAGCCCGGCGCGCAGCCCGTGCGCGTGCACCACGTCGGCGCCTGTGAAGGCCCGGCGCAGCTCGCCGATCGCGGCGGCGTCACTACGGGCGCCGGCGGTGGGGGTGATGTCGACGGTGTGGAACCTGGCGCCGGTGCGGGAGAAGCCGAACAGCGCGTCCGTGCCGGCCGGGGCGCACACCGTGACGATCACGCCGTGCGCGACGAGGCCCTGCGCCAGGGAGCGCACGTGGGCACCGATACCGCCGGTGCTGGCGGCCAGGACGAGTACCACGTGCAGCTGCCCCGGTTCTGGGGTGGCAGCGGCGGCCCGGGCGGCGGAATGGTCCACGTTCTCTCGCATCCGACTCGATCAGGTTCGCGCGCCGCTTCGCGAGGGTTGCCCGTCGGCGGCGCTCGGGACTGGAAAGCCAGTGTCCAGCCGCCACCATGCCAGGTCGGCGGCCCTCTTGGACAGTCGGCGCCACCGGGGGCGCGTCGCCTTCCGTCCGCAAGGGCCACCCGGCCCTGTCGGTGGGTCGGACGCCCCGGCCAGGGCCTGTCGCAGCAGGTCCAGCCGGGGGTTGCCGGACCCGCGTTAGCGGTGGCGCGGGGCCCGGGCGGCGGCCAGCAGTTCCTCGGCGTGGGCCCGGCCGAGCTCGGAGTCCTCCAGGCCGGCCAGCATCCTGGAGAGTTCGCGCACCCGCTCCTCGTCGTTCAGCACCTTGACGCCGCTGCGGGTCACGGTGCCGTCGTTGGTCTTCTCCACCACCAGGTGCCGGTCCGCGAAGGCGGCGACCTGCGGCAGGTGGGTGACCACCACGACCTGGGCGGATTCGGCCAGTTTGGCCAGCCGGCGGCCGATCTCGACCGCGGCCTTGCCGCCGACGCCCGCGTCCACCTCGTCGAACAGGTAGGTGGGGACGGGGTCGGCGCCCGCGAAGACCACCTCGACGGCGAGCATCACGCGGGACAGCTCACCGCCGGAGGCACCCTTGGCGATCGGGCGGGGCTGGGCGCCGGGGTGCGGGGCGAGCAGCACCTCGACCTCGTCCACGCCGTGCGGGCCGTAGGCGACGGTGCGGCCGTCGACCTCGATCCCCGACAGGTCGTCGACCTGGGCGATCGAGAAGGTCACCCGGGCGTGCGGCATCGCCAGTTCGGCGAGTTCGGCGGAGACGGCGTCGGCGAAACGCCCGGCCGCGGCCTGCCGGGCGCCCGACACCTCGGCCGCCAGCTCGGCCAACTCGGCCCGCAGCGCGGTCTCCTGGGCGCCGAGCTGGTCGATCCGGTCGTCGTCGCCGTCGAGTTCGGCGAGCCGGGCGGAGCCGGCCTCGGCCCAGGCGAGCACCTCGGCGAGGGAGTTCTCCGGGCCGCCGTACTTGCGCAGCAGCTGGGCCAGGACGGCCCGGCGGTCCTCGACGGCGGCGAGCCGGACGGGGTCGGCGTCCAGGTCGTCCGCGTAGCCGGCCAGGTCGCCGGCCACGTCGGCGAGCAGGTAGCCGACCTCGTTGAGGCGGTCGGCGAGGCCGGCGAGGCGCTCGTCGTGGTGGCGCACGGCGTCCAGGGCGCGGCGGGACTGCGCGAGCAGGGTGCCCGCGTCCAGTGCCTCCGGGTCGGCCGGGTCGCCGGCCAGGGCGGCGTGGGCGAGGGTCGCGGCGGAGGACAGCGCGTCGGCGTGGCCCAGCCGCTCGGCCTCGGCGGCCAGCTCCGTGTCCTCGCCGGCCACCGCCTCGGCGGCGGCGATCTCGTCCAGGCCGAAGCGCAGCAGATCGGCCTCCTGCGCGCGCTCACGGGCCCGGGTGGTCAGCTCCTCCAGGGTGGCCGAGACCTCGCGCAGGCTCCGGTAGGTCTCCCGGTAGCGGGCCAGCGGCTCGGCCACCGCCTCGCCCGCGTAACGGTCCAGCGCGCCGCGCTGGCGGGCCGGGCGCAGCAGCCGCTGCTGGTCGGTCTGGCCGTGCACGGCGATCAGTTCCTCGCCGAGTTCGGTGAGCAGCCCGACCGGGACGGCCCGACCGCCGACGTACGCCCGGGAGCGGCCCTCGGCGGAGACGGTCCGGCTGATCAGCAGGGCGCCCTCGTCCAGTTCGGCCCCGGCCTCGGCCGCGCGGATCGCCGCCGGGGAGCCGGGGGGCAGCTCCAGCCGGCCCTCGACGACGGCGCGTCCGGTCCCGTTGCGCACCAGGCCCGGGTCGGCGCGGCCGCCGAGCAGCAGGCCGAGGCTGGTCACGACCATGGTCTTTCCGGCGCCGGTCTCACCGGTCACGGCGGTGAAGCCGGGGGCGAGTTCGACCACCGCGTCGTCGATGACCCCAAGATCCCGTATCCGCATCTCGTCCAACACGGAGACGACCTTACGAGGTTCCACCCCCGGCGCGCGACGAGCGGCAACGCCGCGCGGCAACTCCGCGCCCGGAAGTTCACCCCTTCCGGGGCGTTTGCCCGGGTCCCGGCACCGTGCACCACGGCAGGAAGATCTGCACCAGCGGGCCGATCGCCAGTGCGTACGCGACCGTGCCGACCCCGGCGGTGCCGCCCAGCAGGACGCCGGCGACCAGTACCGTCACCTCGATGCCGGTGCGGATCAGCCGCAGCGAACGCCCGGTGCGCCGGTGCAGGCCGGTCATCAGGCCGTCGCGCGGGCCCGGGCCCAGGCGGGCACCGATGTAGAGGCCGGTGGCCAGGCCGTTGAGCAGGATCGCGGCGGCCATCAGCGCGATCCGGGCGGGCAGCCCGTGCGGGCCGTCGACCAGCCGCAGCGTGAGGTCCATCGAGGCGCCCAGCACCAGCACGTTGGCGACGGTGCCGACGCCCGGGCGCTGGCGGATCGGAATCCACAGCAGCAGGACCAGGGCGCCGCAGATGGTCACCCAGGTGCCCACCGAGAGGCCGGCGACGCGTTGCAGGCCCTGGTGGAAGACGTCCCACGGGTCGAGGCCGAGGCCGGAGCGCAGCATCAGCGCCATGCTCGCGCCGTACAGGTAGAGGCCGACGGCGAGCTGCGGGATCCGGCGGCCCAGGGCGTGGGTGTCGCCGAGCACCCGGGCGGCGAGCGGGGGCCGGGCGGCCTCCGGGGCGGGTTCGGGCGTGGTCGTGGGCGTGGTCGTGGTGGCCATCGGGCGCTCCTGCGGGTGGTGCTGCACCCCGGGCGGCCCCGGCGGTGGCGGACTCGACGGCCGCACTGCCATGATGGTCAGGCCAATAGAGCCCGCTCCAGGGCCAATTTCGAGCAAGTGGACTGATCAGCCTTGGCCGACTGGCACACCACCGTCACCCCGCCCGCGCTCGCCCGGCTGCTCGCCGCCGCCCGGCTGCCCGAGCCGGCCACCGCCCGCCGCCCCGCCTACCGGACCCTCGCCGGGCAGATCCGGCTGCTGGTCACCGAGGGCCGCCTGCCGGTCGGCGCCCGGCTGCCCGCCGAGCGCGAACTCGCCGGAGCCCTGGAGCTGAGCCGCACCACCGTCGCCACCGCCTACGAAACCCTGCGCGCCGACGGCTACCTGCTCAGCCGCCGCGGCGCCGGCAGCTGGACCACCCTGCCCGACGGTGCCCCGCCGCCCAGCGACGCGCTGCACCCCGTCCCCCCGGACGAGCAGGGCCGCACCCTGGACCTCGGCGTCGCCGCCCTGCCGGCCCCGCAGCCCTTCCTCGGCGAGGCCGCCGTCCGGGCCGTCGAGCAGCTGCCCTGCTACGCCGCCGGGCACGGCCACTACCCCACCGGCGTCCCGGTGCTGCGCGAGGCCCTCGCCCGCCGCTACACCCAGCGCGGCCTGCCCACCACCCCCGACCAGATCCTCGTCACCACCGGCGCGATGGGCGGGCTGCACCTGGTCCAGCGGGCGCTGATCGGCCGCGGCGACCGGGTCGCCGTCGAGGCGCCCAGCTACGCCCACACCCTCCAGGCGCTCCGGATCACCGGCGCCCGCCTGGTGCCGGTGCCGTACGGCTACCGCCCCCAGCCCGAGTGGGACCTCACCGAGTGGCGCGGGGTGCTGCGCGGGGCCGCGCCCAAGGTCGCCTACGTGATCCCGGACTTCCACAACCCGACCGGCGCGCTGATCGGCGAGGAGCAGCGCCGCGAGCTGCTGGCCGCCGCCCGGGCCGCCGGCAGCGTCGTCCTGGTCGACGAGACCACCGCCGAACTCGGCTGGGGCGTACCGGAGTCCGTCCCGCTGCCGCGCCCGATGGCGGCGCTGGACCGGTCCGCCCAGGTGGTCACCGTCGGCTCGGCCAGCAAGCTGCTCTGGGGCGGCCTGCGGATCGGCTGGGTCCGGGCCGCGCCCGCGCTGGTGCGCCGGCTGGCCGCCGACCGGGTCTACAGCGACGTCGGCACGCCGGTCCTGGAACAGCTGATCGCCGCCGAACTGCTGGGCGAGCCGCTGCCCGCCGTCCGGGCGCACCAGTTGGACCGGCTGCGGGCGACGGCGCACGCCTTCGCCGCCGCACTGCCCGAGCACCTGCCGGGCTGGTCGTTCATGCCGCCGCCCGGCGGGCTCTCGCTCTGGGTGTCCACCGGCGGGCTGTCCGGCGCGGCGCTGGCCCGGTCCGGGGAACGCGCCGGGGTGCGGATCGCCTCGGGCAACCGGTTCGGCTCGGACGGCGCGTTCGAGCACCACGTCCGGATCCCGCTCACCGTGCCGGCCCCGGCCGTCCCCGCCGCCGTGCAGCGGCTCGCCGAGACCGCCGCCCGGGCGACGGCGGGCGGCCGATACGGGCCGCCCGGCGACACCCCGCCGCTGGCGATCTGACCAGCGGCCTGACGGGCCGTCAGCAGTGGGTGTTCGCCCGCCCGCGCCAACCCGTCACCGGCAGCGCGAACTTGGCCACCAGCCGGTCGGTGAACGGCGCCCGGTGCAGTCTGGCCAGGCGCACCGGGGTCTGCCCCCGGCGGACCTCCACCCGTGCGCCGGCGGGCAGTTCGACCGTACGCCGCCCGTCGCACCAGAGCACGCCGTGCGGGGTCTTGGGCTGCACCTCGACGGCCAGCACCGAATCCGGCGAGGTCACCAGCGGGCGGGCGAACAGCGCGTGCGCGGAGATCGGCACCATCAGCAGCGCCTCCACCTCCGGCCACACCACCGGCCCGCCGCCGGAGAACGCGTACGCGGTGGAACCGGTCGGCGTCGCGCACACCACGCCGTCGCAGCCGAAGTTGGAGACCGGGCGGCCGTCCACCTCCGTCACCACCTCCAGCATCCGCTCCCGGGACGCCTTCTCGATCGACGCCTCGTTCAACGCCCAGTCCTGGTGCACCACATCGCCGTTGGTGCGGACGATGACGTCGATCGTCATCCGCTCCTCGACCTCGTAGTCGGCGTCGACCACCCGCTCGACCACCACGGCCAGATCGTCCCGCTCGGCCTCGGCGAGGAAGCCGACCCGGCCCAGGTTGATCCCGAGCATCGGCAGCCCGTGCTCGCGGGCCAGCTCCGCCCCGCGCAGCAGCGTCCCGTCCCCGCCGGCGACCAGGATCAGCTCGCAGCCGTCCGCCGCGCCCGGCCCCCCGGCCACCTTCTCGACCCCGTCCGGCAGGTCCAGGTCCAGCGCCTCGGAGGCGAGCAGTCTGATCCGGATGCCCGCCTTCAGCAGCCCGTGCACCAGGGCCTCGACGCTGCGCAGCGCCGCCGCCCGGCCGGTGTGCGCGATCAGGAAGACCGTACGTTCTTCATCGCTCATGCCGCTGCCCTCTCCCTCACGCCTGCCGGGTCGCCTTCGGCCCCGGTACGGCCGCGTCACACAGCATGACGGACCGGACGCCCCCACAGCACCCTATCGGGGCCCCTCCGCGACGGCCCGGTCCGCCTCGGCGGGATCCAGCTGCGGGGCGTCCCGGCGCAGCCACAGGAAGTACTCCACGTTCCCGGACGGGCCCGGCAGCGGGCTCGCGGTGACGGCGCGCACGCCCAGCCCGAGCCCCCACGCCTGCCCGGCGACCTGGCGCACCATCTCGGCACGCAGCTGGGGGCTGCGCACCACCCCGCCGCTGCCCAGACGCTCCTTGCCGATCTCGAACTGCGGCTTGACCATCAGCACCAGGTCCGCGTCCCCGGCCGCGCAGGCGGCCAGCGCGGGCAGCACCAGGCCCAGCGAGATGAACGACAGATCGCCGACCACCAGGTCGACCGGGGTGCCGCCGATCAGCTCCAGGGTCAGCTCCCGGACGTTGGTGCGGTCCATCACCGTCACCCGCTCGTCGCTCTGCAGCGACCACGCGAGCTGCCCGTAGCCGACGTCCACCGCCAGCACGCCGACCGCGCCGGCCCGCAGCAGGACGTCGGTGAAGCCGCCGGTGGAAGCGCCCGCGTCCAGCGCCCGGCGGCCCTCGACCACCAGGCCCTGCGGGACGAAGGCGGCGAACGCCCCGGCCAGCTTGTGCCCGCCGCGCGAGACGTAGTCGGGGTCGTTGTCGTCCTTGGCCACCACGACCGCCGCCGAGGTCTCCACCTGGGTGGCCGGCTTGGTCGCGGTGGTGCCTCCGACGGTCACCCGGCCGGCCGCGATCAGCTCGGACGCGTGCTCACGCGACCGGGCCAGCTTGCGGCGGACCAGCTCCGCGTCGAGTCGGCGTCGTGCCACTGCCACTGGTGTTTCAGCTCCTACGAGTCCTGCGGGTCGTTCCAGGGTCATTCCTGGTCGAGCGCGGCCAGCGTGTCGGCCAGCCGCTGGTGAACATCTTCGTACACCTCGACGTGTGCCTCGGCCGGGACCCCGTCCAGGGCCTCCAGCCGGGCCAGCCCGGCGTCCACCACGGGGTGGCCGGTCGGGGTCTGTTCCACGCCGAGCGGTTCGACGGCTTCAGCTGGTCCGGTCATCGGGCTTCTTCGTGCTGGTGGCCTTGCGGACGGTGGTCTTCTTCGTCGCCGTGCGCTTCGCGGGCGCCTTGGGCTGCGCGGCCGGCTCGGCGGCGGCCTGCTGCGCGGTGGCGGTCTTCTTGACGGCCGTCTTGCGCACGGTCGTCTTCTTGGCGGCCGTCTTCTTGGCCACCGGCTTCTTGGCGGCCGCCTTCTTCGCCGGGGACTTCTTCGCCCCGGCCCGGCCCGCCGCCGGGGTCTGCTCCGTCGGGGCCTTCTCCGCCGGGGCCTTCTCCGCCGAGGCCTGCTCCGTCGCCGGGGACTTCTTCACCGGGGTCCGCTTCGCGGCGGCCTTCCCCGGTAGCGACGGCCGTACCGGCGGGACGGGCGGGTCGACCTCGACCGGCTCGTCCACCTCCACCCGTTCGGCCACTATCGGCTCCCCCGCCACCGGGGCCGCCGGCTGCTCGTCCGCCCGCTCCCAGCCGCGCCCGAACAGGTCGTCCGCCCGGGGCGCCGGCGTCGGCTCCGCCGCCTCGTCGACCCCGGCCGACCGCACCGCAGGCTCGGCCTCCTCCTCGACCTCGCGCAGCTTGCTCTCCAGGTAGGCGAGCACCACGCCGACCTTCATCACCTGGTCGCCGACCTTCTCGAAGGCCTTCTCCACCTCGCCGCGCGCCACCCCGACGGCCAGGTCCACCCCGGCCCGCCCGGCGGTGACCGCCTCCTCCGCCAGCGTCTGCAGCGTCTTCGCCGACGGCGGGAACTGCCCGCCGAGCCGGCGCTCGACCTCGGTGACGTCGACCCCGGTCCGCTCCAGGATCACGGCCGCCGTCCCGACGACCCGCTTGCCGACCTCCTCCGCCAGCCCGGCGGCGACCTCCACCACTCCCCGCACCGTCCTCGGCAGCATCCGGGTGCCTCCTTAGCGCCTGCGCGCATCGCTCCGTCGCCGTCGGTGCCCGGGCCGATCCGGGCACCCCACGGACGACGCTACCGCCAAAACCCGCCTGCGGTACCGTGGCCCGGCAGGGACCATCGCCGTCACCTGCCGCAACCACCAGGAAGCCCAGGGAGGGGAACCACCGCCATGGCCAACGCCGAGGAGTGCCGCGAGGCGCTGGAACAGCTCAGCCGGAACATGGCGAAGTCCACCGGTGACGTCCGCAAGGCGGCCGCCCTCGACCGCTCGCTCAGCTGCCGGATCACCGACCTCGACCTGACCTTCACCGGCCAACTGCGCGACGGCCGGATCCAAGGCCTCGCCTCGGCCTCCGGCGCCCCGGCCGAGAAGGCGGCGATCCGGCTCACCATGAGCAGCGACGACCTGGTCGCCGTGGTCTTCGGCGGGCTCAACTTCGCGTCCGCCTGGGCGGGCGGCCGGATCCGGCTGGAGGCGGGCTTCCGCGACCTGCTGCGGCTGCGCACCCTGCTCTGAACCCGGCCGCCGTGGTCCTTCCCTCTTGGACCCGAACACTCCGGACCCGACCGCCCTCGCCTTGAGCGTCCTGGCCCCGACCGCCCTCGCCTTGAGCGCCGTGCGGCGACTCAGAACCCCAGCTCGGCCAGGGCCTTGCGCCCGTCGGCCGGTGCGCCGTCCGCGTCCAGCGCCGTCCACGCCGCCGCGCACAGCGCCCGCAGACCGTCCCAGCGGTCCCCGCCGCCGTCCAGCCGCAGCACGCCACCGGCGGCCGACGCAACCCAGCCGCCGCAACCGAAGCCGTCCGCCCCGGTCGTGACCGCCGGGTGCGGCTCCAGCAGCCCGCGCAGGTCCGCCGACAGGTAGGTCGGCCGGTGCTCAGCCGGGGCCGCCAGCAGCTGCGCCGGGGTGGTCACCCCGGTGAACACCAGCAGGCTGTCCACCTCGCCGTTGAACGCGCCCTCGATGTCGGTGTCCAGCCGGTCGCCGACCACCAGTGGCCGCCGCGCGCCGGTCCGCAGCACGGTCTCCCGGTGCATCGGCGGCTGCGGCTTGCCCGCCACCACCGGGTCCACCCCGGCGGCCGCTCGCACCGCCGCCACCAGCGTCCCGTTGCCGGGCGCGATGCCACGCGCGGTCGGGATGGTCAGGTCGGTGTTGGAGGCCACCCACGGCAGCCCCTGCTGCACCGCGTACGCGGCCTCCGCCAGCTGCGCCCAGCCGACCGACGGGTCGTAGCCCTGGACCACCGCGAGCGGCTCCTCGGCCAGCGAGCGGACGGCGACCAGCCCGCGCTCGGCCAGTGCTTCCTCCAGCCCCGGACCGCCCACGACCAGCACCTTCGCCCCGGTCGGCACCTGCTCGGCGACCACCCTGGCGGCTGCCTGCGCCGAGTTGATCACGTCGGCCGGCTCGGCCGGCACGCCCAGCCCGGTCAGGTGCTCGGCCACCACCCGCGGCGGGCGGGAGGCGTTGTTGGTCACGTACGCGAGCCGCATCCCGGCCGTCCGGGCGGCGGCCAGCGCGTCCACGGCGTGCTCGATCGCGTGCGGGCCCGCGTAGACCACGCCGTCCAGGTCCAGCAGCGCCGTGTCGTACGCCTCGGTCAACGGCTGCTCGCTGCCGCCGGGGGCGGTCCGTCGCACGGTGGTGGTCGGTGCGGTCATGGCTGCGCTACCTCATTCACTGCGTCGTTCGCTTCCTCGGGTGCCCCCGAGCGGGTGGGCCCTTGAGTTGCCGGGCCCCTGAGTTGGTGGGCCCTTGAGCCGGTGGGCCCTTGAGCCGGTGGGCCCCGAGCCGGTCAGACCTCGTCGTCCGCACCGGCGTCGCCCGTCGGCGCCCCGTCCGGGCCCGGCGGGGGCGCCAGGTACCCGGGTGCCCCGGGCAGCAGCGGCCCGAACGCCCCGGCGCGGGCCGCCAGGGTCGCCCTGGTCTGCCGCAGCGCCGCCTGGTAGTGCTCGGTGCCCGGCCGCATGGCCACGGCCAGCGCCAGGTGCTCGGCGGACGTCTCGAAGTCGCCCAGCCGGGCCGCCGCGACGCCCCACCCGAACTGAGCGTAGTCGTCCGACGGATCGGCCAGCGCGACGGCCCGGAAGTTCTCCAGCGCCGCCGCGTACGAACCGGTGTCGAACTGGGCCCGCGCCAGCGTCTCCCGGATGCTGCGCGACTGCGGCTCGGCCGCCGCCGCCCGGACCAGCAACTGCTCGGCGGCCGCCGCGTTGCCCTGGGCCAGCAGCTTCCCGCCGCGCCGGAACCAGTCGTACACGTCCCCGGTCGGCTCGCCGGAACGCCCCTGCGCCGGCACGCCGCCGTGCACCTGCGCACCCCCGCCACCGGCGCCGTCCAACCCGCCCTGCTCGGCCGGGCCGCTGCCGTCCAGCCGTTCCTGCCCGTCGTCCATGCGGTACCTCGCCCTCGGTCGCACACCCGTCCCACAGGTCAGCACGGGTATTCCGATCTCTCAACAACGCGTACCCGGTTACGATGCCCAGAATGAGCACACCCAGTGCAGAAGACGGAGTCGAGACTCCCGAGGGCGGCCCCGGCGATCCCGGGCACGTCGCCACCGCAGGCCTGTCCCTGTCACCCTTCCAAGGCCTGCGCTACGTCCCCGATCGGGTCGGCGCGCTGGCTGCGGTCATGTCACCGCCGTACGACGTCGTCGACCCCGGCCGTCGGCTCGACCTGGAGACCGCCGACCCGCACAACGTGGTCCGGCTGATCCTGCCCAGGCCCGAGCCCGAGGACGCCGGCGACCGGCCCGACCGCGACACCAAGTACCGGCACGCCGCCCGGCTCCTGGCCGCCTGGCAGCGCGAGGGGATCCTCGCCGCCGACCCGGCGCCCGCGCTCTACGTCTACGAGCAGCGCGTGCCCGCCACCGGCGACTCCCCCGAGCTGCTCCAACGCGGGCTGATCGGCGCCCTAGCGGTGAGCGGTCGCGAGGCCGGCGTGGTCCTCCCCCACGAGGACGTGATGCCGCGGCCGGTCGCCGACCGGGTCGGCCTGATGCGCACCACCCGGGCCAACCTCGAACCGCTGCTGCTCACCTACCGCGGCAGCGGCGGCGCCTCCGGCGTCATCGAGCGGACCGTCCAGGGCGAGCCACTGCTCTCCACGGCCACCAGCGACGGCACCCACCACCGCCTCTGGGCCGTCGCCGACCCCGCCGAGATCGCCGAGATCAGCCGCGACCTCGCCACCTGCCGGGCCCTGATCGCCGACGGCCACCACCGCTGGGAGATGTACCTCCGCCTCCAGCGCGAGCACCGCCACCTGCCGCGCAGCCCGTGGGACCGCGGCCTGGTGCTCCTGGTGGACACCGCCCGCTACCCGCTGCGGGTCCGGGCCATCCACCGGGTGCTGTACCGGCTGCCGGTGGCCGAGGCGCTGGAGAGGCTCGGCGACCAGTGGAAGGTCAAGGAGGTCCCCGGCCCGCTGACCGCCGCCCTCCAGGCCCTCGCCGAACAGAAACGGCACGGCGGCAACGGCTTCATACTGACCGGCGGGGACGGCGTGTACTGGCTGCTCGGCGAGCCCGAGGAGGCACTGCTCGACGCCACCGTGCCGCACGACCGACCCGAGGAGTGGCGCCATCTGGACGCCACCGTCCTGCACGCCACCCTGCTCGACCGCACCTGGCACGTCCCCGACGGCCCGGACGACATCGGCTACCTGCACACCGCCGCAGCCGCCGAGCAGGAGGCCGCGCGCACCGGCGGCACCGCCGTCCTGCTGCACCCGGTCCGGGAGAGCGTGGTCCGCAGACTCGCCGAACAGGGCGTCACCATGCCGCGCAAGTCCACCTCCTTCGGGCCGAAGCCAGCCACCGGACTGGTGCTGCGCAACCTCGAACTGGGCTAGGTTCCCCCGCCGAAACGCGAAGAGGCCCTGCCCGCTTCCCCTTGAATTTCAAGGGAAGCGGGCAGGGCCTCACTCGTCGGTCGGAACCGCTCAGCTGCGGGCGTCGCCCTTGGCCTCGGCGTCAGCCTTCGCCTCGTCCTTGGCCTCGTCCTTGGCCTCGGTGGCGCGCGCGGGCACCACGCCGTCGAACTCCTCGTCGATCTCGAGGTCGTCCTCGTCGTAGTACTCCTCGACGTTCTCCTCGTCCTCGAAGATCACGCGGTCGTCGGAGGCCTCGCCGCCGCGCTTCTTCGCCGGGGCGTCGGCCTGCTCGAACTCCTCCTCGGCCATCTCCGGGTCGAGCGCGTCCACGAACTCCACACCGTCGATCTCGGCCAGGCGCTCCGCCGCGTTGGTCGTGCCCTCGGTGTCGGCCTCGGCCGCCTTCGCGAACCAGTCACGGGCCTCGTCGCCACGGCCGGCCGCGATCAGCGCCTCGCCGTAGGCGTACCGGAGGCGCGCGGTCCACGGGTGCACGGCGCTGGAAGCCAGCTCCGGGCTCTGCAGGGTCACCACGGCCGCGTCGAACTGCTCCATGTCGGAGCGGGCGCCGGCGGAGACCAGACGCATCTCGACCTGGCCGGCCTTGTCCAGCTGCTTCACCTCGGGCTCACCGGCCATCGCCAGGGCCCGCTCCGGACGGCCCAGACCGCGCTCGCAGTCGGCCATCACCGGCCACAGGTCCGCACGGCCGGTCATCCGACGGGCGGCACGGAACTCGGTCAGCGCCTCGGAGTACCGCTGCGTCATGTAGGAGGCGAAACCGGCCGCCTCACGGACGGCGGCCACGCGGGAGGCCAGACGGAGCGCGACGCGGGAGAACTGGTAGGCCTCCTCCGGCTCGGTGTCGAGCAGGCGGGCCACCATCACCAGGTTGCGGGCGACGTCGTCCGCGAGCGTCTTGGGAAGGCTCTTGAGCTCCTGGCGCACGTCCCCGTCCAGCTCGAAGCCGGTGACGTCCTCCGGGATCGGCAGGCGCTTGACGGGCTCGTAGTTGCCGCGACGGTCGTCGTAGCCGCCCCGGTCGTCACGGCGGTCGTCGCGGTTGCCGCGGTAGCCGCCACGGTCGCCACCGCGGTCATCGCGGTTGAAACCACCCGACGGACGGTCGCCACGGTCACGGTTGAAGCCACCGCCCGAGGGGCGGTCGTCACGACGGAAGCCGCCGCGGTCGCCGCCACGGTCGTCGCGGTTGAACACCACCGGACGGGCGGTCGTCACGACGCGGACGGTCGTCACGGTCACGGTTGAAGCCACTCGGACGGTCATCGCGACGGAAGCCGCCACCACCCGAGGGGCGGTCGCCACGGTCGCGGTTGAAGCCGCCACCGGAGGGGCGGTCGTCACGACGGAAGCCACCGCGGTCGCCGCCACGGTCATCGCGGTTGAAACCACCCGACGGACGGTCGCCACGGTCACGGTTGAAACCGCCACCCGACGGACGGTCGTCACGACGGAAGCCGCCACGGTCGCCACCACGGTCAACGCGGTTGAGACCACCAGACGGGCGGTCGCCA